>JAJZPO010000039.1 GCA_021811155.1 Bacillota bacterium
GGCTGTCAACACTTTTCGCCGGTATTTAACCGACCAAACGATGTGATAATTTACGTTGTAAACACAGGTACGTCCATGAATAAGGTTATCTTTGCTCATGCATATAGTATAGCATAAAATCCCAATAAATACCAATTACTATTGGGAATATAACCATACATATAGTATGAGGGCAATTCATCTCCCCATTGAAATGGGGAGGATTCTTGCCCTTACGTCCTAAACAAAAAGGCACCCGTGATGAGTGCCAAATAGTTTCTCTTTCGACTATATTCGTAATGTTCATTTGACGGCGTCTGAATTTACAGCGCCTTTTTGCCCAAATACGCTGCCTCTATTCTCGGGTCCTTCAACAGGTCTGAACTCTCACCGCTGAGGACCACTTCTCCGCGCTCCAGCACGTAGGCCCGGTCGGAATAGGCCAGGGCCAGCTGGGCGTTCTGCTCCACCAACAGGATGGTCGTACCGAGTTCCTTGAGGCTGGTCAAGATTTTGAATATCTCCTGAATGATCAAGGGCGCCAGGCCGATGGAGGGTTCATCCAAAAGCAGCAGGCGGGGGTTGGACATCAGTCCCCTGCCCATGGCCAGCATTTGCTGTTCGCCGCCGCTTAGGGCGCCAGCAAGCCTTTTTTCCTTTCCCCGCAAAGCTGGAAACAAGTCCAGCACATGTTCCAGCTCCCGCCGGATGTTTTTCTTGTCCCGGTAGTAACGGTGATATGCGCCCAAAATCAGGTTGTCTTCCACAGTGAGGGCGTTAAAAATCTCCCGCCGCTCGGGCACCAGGCTCATGCCCGCAGCGACGATGCGGTGGGGCTGTTTGTTGGTGATGTCCTGGCCTAAAAACAGCACCTTCCCCCGGCGCACCTGGTTCAGGCCGGTCAAAGCCCCCATGAGAGTGCTTTTCCCTGAGCCGTTGGCGCCCACCAGGGCTATGATTTCACCTGCCTGCACATGCAGGGAAATCCCCTTCAGGACGCGGGACTGGCCGTGATAAACTTCGATGTTTTCCAGCTTAAGCAGGTTGCTCCACCTCCCTGCCCAGGTAGGCCTCAATCACCCGGTCATTGCGGGTAATTTCCACCGGTGTCCCTTCTGCAATTTTCTCGCCAAAATCCAAAACTACTATTTTGTCCGCCAGCTCCATCACGGTCTCCATGTCGTGCTCAACCAGGATCACGCTGGTGCCTTCGGAACGGATGCGCTTAATCAAGTCCACCAGGAACCTGGACTCTGTGGGGTTCAGGCCTGCTGCAGGTTCATCCAGGAGAACCATCTCAGGCTTCATAGCCAAAGCCCGCGCAATCTCCAACAAGCGTTTCTGGCCAAAGGGCAGGGCGTCAGCAGGATAATTGGCATAAGCCAACAGGCCTACCTTGTCCAGCATTTCCAGGGAAGTTTTGCGGATTTGTTTCTCTTCCTGCCGGGCTGCCAGCCTGAAGGCCGCTCCCAGCAGGCCGGTTTTGGTATGGGAATGGCAGCCCACCATGACGTTTTCCACTACGGACATATTGGTAAAGAGCTGCAGGTTTTGGAAGGTGCGGGCGATGCCCAGAGCGGAAATCTGCACCGCAGACCTGCCGTTCAAAAGCTGCTTGCGGAAGTGGATTTCGCCGCTGCTGGGTGGGAAGACCCCTGTCAACAGGTTGAAAAGGGTGGTCTTTCCCGCCCCGTTTGGTCCGATCAGGGACCCTATCTGGCCCTGGGCAAAAGAAAATGACACTCCCTGCAGGGCCTTGACTCCGCCAAAGGATTTGCCCAGGTTGTTAACTTCCAGGAGCATTGTATTTCCCCTCCCCACTCTCCACCAAGACCTTTTGGCCGGACGTCCCGTTGTTCGTCCGCACGGAAAAGGCTCTTTGTACTATGGACCTGATACCGGCTACCAGGCCCTCGGGCATGAAAATCATAATCAAAGCCAAAATTATGCCGAAAGCCACAATTTCGTATTCACCCGTGACATTGGGGAAAAGGAGGGGCACCACGTCCTGCAGGCCGCGGCGGATAAACACCACGGCAGCAGCGCCTAAAACAGGCCCCCAGATGCTGGCCAGACCGCCGATCACGGCCATTACCACAAAGTCGATGGAAGTTTGCAGATCGAAGGTAGTAGGCGAAACATAAGTGATGTAGTGGGCGAACAGGCTGCCGGCGATGCTGGCGTAAGCCGCGCTAAGGCTGAAAACCTGGTTTTTGATATTGTGCACCGGAACTGCCATGGAACGCGCCGCTACTTCACTTGTGTGGACCGCCCGCAAAGCCCGGCCCACGCGGGAATCCACAATGTTGGATGCCAGGAGGCTGCCGGCTACCACAAAGAAAAGCACCAAGAAGTAAAATTTCAGGTCGTTGTCAAACACCAGGGGACCGATAGAGAGGCTGGGAATGGAGGAAATGCCTGAAGTGCCGCCGGTAAGCTTGCTCTGTCCAAAGAAAACGTTGACAATCATGCCAAAGGCCAAGGTCGCCAGGGCCAGATAGTGCTGCTCGAGCTTGAGCAGCGGCAGGCCCACCAAGAAGGCGACAAGCACCGAAATAACCACACCGGCCAGCATGGCCAGCCAAGGGTTTACGCTGTACTGGGTGGTAAGGATAGCCGATGTATAGGCCCCAATACCGTAATAAGCGGCCTGGCCCAGGGAAATCTGCCCGGCATAGCCCATCAGGAGAGATAACCCCACCGAAACCAGGGTGTAAAGTCCGGTAAAGATCAACAGGCTGCGGATTGAATTATCCACTCCGAAGGGCAGGACCAGGGCAAAGGCCAGCAGGAGCAGAAAGATGATGTATTTCCCCTTGCCTAGTAAAAACTCCATTGCTACCTCTCCTATACCCGTTTTCCGCCGTAAATACCGAACAAGCCCTGGGGCCTGACCAGGAGTACCAACAGCAGGATAAACAGTGATATGGCGTCCTTGTACCCGGATGAGATGAAGGCTGTCCCGAAGGATTCACCGATGCCGACTATAAAGCCGCTCAAAATCACACCGGGGACACTGGTCAGCCCACCCAGGACAGCAGCCACAAAACCTTTCACGCCCAGGGCTACCCCCATGTCATAACTGGCCAGGGTAGGAGCAAAAACAACCCCTCCCAGGGCCCCGATGGCAGCGCCCAGAGCAAAGGCCAGAGTGGACATGCGCCGGGGGCTGATACCCATCAGGCTGGCCCCCATCTTGTTGATCACACAAGCCCTGAAAGCCTTGCCCATTACGGTCAGGTCCAAGAAGATGTAGAGGGCTAAAACCGAAACTGCGGTTGCTCCCATGATCCAAATCTGCTGGGGCATCAAAGCTCCGCCCAGGATCTTTATCGGCTCGGTACCGGAAAACGCTGGGATGACCAGGGGATCTGTACCCCAAATCAGGAGGGCAATTCCCCGCACCGCCAGGGAAAGGCCGATGGTGATAATAATCAGGGTAAGGGGAGTGGCCCTGCGGGCGGGCCGGATGGAGATAACCTCCAGGCCCGCGCCGATCAGGGCTACACTGAGTACGGCCAAGACTATAACCATGGGCAGGGGGAGCCCCATGCGTTCATAGGTGACAGCCAGCATTGCTCCCAGCATAACGAACTCACCCTGGACAAAATTTATAATCCCTGTAACGTTGTAAATCAAGACAAATCCCAGGCCGACCAGGGCGTAGAGGCCACCCTGGGCAAGCCCTGTGAGAATATACTGCACCAATGAACTGCTGTCCATAAGGTTCCCCTTCCCCGCTTAGTTTTGGGCCAATGTCCACTTGCCGTTATCGATTTTGATCCAGACCATAGAGCTGGTATCAAGCCCGTTGTGTTCGCTGGCCGACATATTGAACATGCCGGTAATGCCGGGGTAGTTGCTGATTTTCTCCAGGTAATCGCGGATACCGGCAGGTGTGGGATTGTCGCCCCCTGCTTTCAACGCATCCAGCACCATCTTGGTGGCATCATAAGCGTGGCCGCCGAAGGTGCTCAGGGCCTGGTTCGGGAAGGTTGCCTTATAGTCGCTGGCGTATTTGCTCAACACCGATTTTTGGGGATCGGATGACGGCAGGGTGTCCACAGCCAGGAGTTTGCCGGCCGGGAATATCACACCGTTGGCGGCGTCGCCGGCAACATCAATGAAAGCTTTGTTGCCGATGCCGTGGCTTTGGATCTGGGGCATGGTGAGGCCAAGTTGTTTGAAGCTCTTGGCCACATAGGCTGCTGACGGAGGTGTGGACCACACGATTACAGCCTGGGGCTTGGCATCCCTCACCTTGGTCAGCTGGGCGGTCATGTCAGTGTCCGAAGCCTCGAACTTCTGAACAGTTACAATGTTGATGCCGGCCTCTTTGGCCTGATTCTGGAATTCCTTCAGGCCGCTGTTGCCGAAGTCGTTATTAACAGGTACGAAAGCCACGTTGGTGAGGTTATGGTCTTTGAGGTACTTGACCACAACCTTGGCCACCAGGTCATCGGGCTGGGCTGTTTTGAAAATCCACTTGTGCTCGGATGCCGGCCGCACGATAAGTGCGCTGGCTGCCGCTGAAACCATCGGTATCTGCTTATCCATGGCAATGGGTACCATGGACATGCTGGCGCCGCTGGTGGATGCGCCGATAACTGCCAGGACTTTATCCTGCTCAATCAGTTGTTTAATGTCCAGGGCAGCCTCAGCGGGTGTGCTCTTGTCATCCAAAATCTTCAGGTCAACTTTGTGCCCGTTGATGCCGCCTGCCTTGTTGATCTGGTCAACCAGCATCTGGGCGGAGTTTTTCTCCGGAATGCCCAGGGAAGACGCGGCTCCGGTAATGTCAAACACGGCGCCAATCACAAAAGGTTTCTTTTCAGTGGATGTCGGTGTAGACCCGGAACCGCATCCGGCAACGAAGACGAGCACAAATACCATGACCACGGACA
This sequence comes from Bacillota bacterium, assembly GCA_021811155.1. Classification (GTDB taxonomy): domain Bacteria; phylum Bacillota; class Desulfitobacteriia; order Desulfitobacteriales; family JAJXUE01; genus JAJZPO01. The sequence goes on from JAJZPO010000039.1 coordinate 4,884, forward strand.
TCAGCATAAACATTCTTTTTTTCATTCGCTGTCCTCCTCTTAATCTTGATTTCTCCTTACAGGGCGCCGGGCCGCGGCCCGGGGCCGGAAACCTCCCGAAAAAGCGGATCTTCACCCCCTGTTTTTCGAAAATATTTCCTATTTTCTGAATATTCTAGCACCAGCCTGTTTGTTGCCACAAGTTAATCTTCCCCAGTGGAATTATGCAGGCCCCAGCAGTTTTTTAGCCAGGTTCAGTGGCGTCAGCTACCGCACAAGCGGTTCACGGGCAGTGAATTTGCTCCTTTTGCCCCCAGTTCTAACTCTCAACCGCCAAAAACAGCGTTCCGCCCTGGAAAATCTACCGGTCAAGGAACTTCCTGCCAGTCTAAGCGTGAAAGGGAGACGGCCTGACTTCTGACTTCTGCGCTAGGGCAGGTCCGGATAAGCATAAAAACCTTGGCGCGAGCTTACTCCCAGCATCCCTGCAGCTCGCTTGATCTGGATTAGATAGTGTGGCCAGTAACACACTCCATCTACCCTGGCCAGTTCCTCCAGGCCCTGGTAAACTTTGTCCAGGCCCAGACGATCCGCATAGTGCAAGGGCCCCCCGAGCGCGGCGGGAAATCCAGCGCCGGTCTTCATGGCATAATCGATTTCGTTGGGATAGGCGATACCTTCCTGCAAGCATGCCGCAGCCTCATTAATCATTGGCAGAACCAGGTAGCCGGGCAGCCACTCCCTTTTGGCTGCACTTCCGTTCTTTTCCGGTTCTCCGCAGAACCTCCCTGCATCTCTTAATTTTTCCCGCAGCTCATGGTCCCTGGCCAGCCCGTTGTAGTAGAAACCGCCCCGGGCCCTGTTGCCCAACCAGCCTTCCTCGACCATGATGCGCAGGGTTTCCGCCGCGGCCATCCTCAGCCCGTAACTCCTCTGAAGACTGTCGCAAATCTGCACCACGGTGTCAGTTCCAATTGCATCAACAGTCTCGAAGGGGCCTGAAGCAAACCCGAACTCGGTGAGCGAGCGGTCAATTTCAGCAATGCCCGCTGCACCAACCTCCCAAAGTCTGACCGCCGTAAGCAGATAGGGCATTAACAGCCGATTTACCAGAAAACCTGCGCATTCGCCGAGGAGCAAGGGCTGTTTCCCCACGCTGCGCACAAACTCCAGGGCCGCCTCCCGCACGCTCTGACTGGTCAAGGCCCCCGGCACAACTTCCACCAGGTCCTTCAGCTGCACGGGACTGAAGAAATTCATGCCCACCACTTGGGCAGGCCGCCTGGTCAAGGCTGCCAGGCGTGAAACCAGCATTGTCCAGGCAGTGGTGACCACAATAGCCTTATCCAGCAAAATTTCGTCCAACTGCTGCAATACCGCGGCCTTTGCCCCAAACTTTTCCGGCACGGCTTCAATCACCAGACTTGCGTCAGCCAGCACAGCCGGATTTTGTGTGGTCCTGATTCTCAGCAGTTTCAACCTGACATCCTGTTCGTCCAGTTCCCCTCTCCTTGCCGCCGCCTCAAACAAGGCCTCGATGGTAGCCATAGCTCTGACGAGAGGCTCGGGACGAATGTCAACCAAAGTTACAGGCATATCTGCCCTGGCTAAAAGATAAGCTATCTGGGCCCCCATCGCCCCGGCCCCGATTACCCCAGTGCTCTCAAACTCCAAACTGGTCTACCCCCTCTTTGTTGCCAACCAAAACGTTTTCCCGGTATATAGAGCAAAACCGATGCCAAGCTGATGCGTAACCGGCTGGCTTTTCCCCTACCTGCTGCTTTTTGCAGGTCAGAAGACAAAAATTAAGGTTCAGACGCACAAGGCACCTGAACCCTTACCCGCAAACTGACTTAAAACGCTTGTTAAATTCCATTCAAATGAATTAACTATGACTCAAAACTCAAGCGCTTAAGTCATGAATGAATCACCCGGTCTGCTGACGGTTCCCCAACACGTACTTGCGCACCCGGCGGGAAAAAGTTGACTGGCTCATACCCAGGGCTTCAGCGGCCTTTCTGGTCGTACCGTACTTGTCTAAAGCCGATTCAATCAGCTGCTTCTCTGTATGTTCCAGCACGCTGCTTATAGACTCAAACTCCGGGTCCGGGACTGGGGCGCCTGACGGATATTCCTCCCCCCGGATGTATGCGGGCAAATCCTGCGGCCCGATCCAGACCCCAGGGATAGTTACCACCAGACGTTCCACCATATTGGCCAACTCGCGCACATTGCCCGGCCAGGCATAATTGCTCAAAAACTCCATAGTGGTCCGGTCCAGGCTTTTCTCCTGAGAGTATTTCTCGTTAAACCGCTTCAGGTAATGCAGCACTAAAGCAGGAATGTCCTCCCTGCGTTGGCGCAGGGGAGAAATCTCAATCGGCACCACATTCAGACGGTAAAACAGATCCTCGCGGAACAAACCCTGACTCACCCGCTCCCGCAGGTTGCAATTGGTGGCGGCTAATATCCGCACATCAACCCGGCGGGATTTCGTAGCTCCCAGCCTGGTGACTTCCCGGTCCTGAAGAACACGCAAGAGCTTTACTTGCAGTTCCGGCGGCAATTCGGCCACTTCATCCAAAAACAGGGTGCCGCCGTGGGCCAGTTCAAAATAACCCGCCTTCCCCGCTTTTTTGGCGCCGGTAAAGGCGCCCCCGTCGTAGCCGAAAAGTTCCGATTCGAGCAACTCCCTGGGAATGGCCCCGCAGTTGAGTTTGATCAAGCTGCCGGTCTGACCGCGGGGACTTTCCCAGTGAATAAGCTTGGATACCAAATCTTTGCCCACGCCTGACTCGCCCAGCAGCAGCACTGTGGAATCCACCAGGGCAACGCGTCTGGCCAGTTCCAGAGTCTCGCGCATGTCCCGGCTCAGGGCAACGATTTCCTCTTCCAGGCCCTGCCGGTGGCGCAGTTCCGATAATTCTGACTCAAGGCGCACAGCCCTTTCCTTGCTTTGTTCCAGTTCCTGCTTCAGCCTGTTCAACTCGGTAATGTCACGCATATTCACCAGCACCCGTGTCACGTTGCCTGTGTCATCCATAATCGGAATCCCTGTGTTGATGGTTTTGCGGCCATTGAAAAACTGCTGGATTACGGTTACCGGCTGGCGCTGCTCGATGACCTGCAAGGTCGCAGAAGTGTCAATAATACCCCTATCCATCATCTCTTTGAGATTGATGCCGTAGTACTCTTCCCGGCTCAAACCTGTCAAGCGTTCAAAGGCCGGGTTCAGGCTGATGATGTTCCCCTGCCCGTTGGTTACACAGATAGCGTCATAGGATGAGTCAATGATGGCATTGAGTTCGCGGTTCATGGCCTGGACCGTATCCAGTTCCTGCGAAACCCTTTCCACCTCGGAAATATCCTGGAACCAGACCACGGCGCCCGATAATCCACCCCGGTAACGCACCGCCGCCCGGTTGACCATGAACCACTTGTCGCCCAGGCAAAATTTTTGGTAGTGCTGGGTCTCTCCGTCCAGGCGCACCTGAGGCAGTTGGGAATGGGGGATAACATCCTGCACCAGTTTGCCCAGCACCTCAGTGGCATCCAGGCCCAAAAAGCCGCCGGCCACCCTGTTGCAGATAATGATCCTGTCTTTATGGTCAATAGCCAGCACTCCGAATTCTACCGTGTCCAAAACGGCCAAGATTTGTTGAATACCTACCGCCATTTTTCCACCCCGAAGTCAGGCCTCCCGGACTATTCAGATCCCTAAGCTGGTTCCGGGGGGCATAATTTTCTGATAATTTCAGGGGTAATTTTATCTCCTGCGGCTGGATGGAAACAACAGTTTTTCCGTCAACAGTTGATTGGGGCGGTTTACCGGACGAAGACAGACACAGTTTGACTCAGAAATGAATCAGTGGGGCGAGTCTGATTCTGTGAGGAATTCAGGAGTCAGAATGGTTTAATATTATTGACACGGGCATTAATTATATTGACCAGAAGACTGTCAAACAAGAAGAATGGCACGCCCAATTGCAAACCGGCGTGCCAATTCTCCAAACCCTTGCATTGATTTCATCTGCATCCCCACTGACACACTCTTGCGCTATACCGAATGCCGGTACATCACTTTGCCGCAGTCCCTGAGGCTATACCCTCCGAGAACCTCTACCTGGCTGCGGAACTCGTCCGAGCGCAGCACCTGGAGCACCGCCTGAACGTGCGGCAGGTCTAAGAACTCTGAGGCAATGCACAAGTCATAACGCTCCTCAGCCACCGGCACAAATTCCAGGTCCAGAGCCCGGGCAGCAGCCAAGACCCCCAGGCCGCAGTCCGCAGAACCGCCGGCCACGCTGGCGGCCACCGCCATGTGGGTGAATTCCTCCCGGGCATAACCCTGGATGGAATCCGGGTCAATTCCTTCCCGTTTGAGGCTGTAATCAAGCAGCACCCTAGTGCCGGATCCTGACTGTCGGTTGACGAAGCTGACATCCGGCCGGGCCAGGTCCTGCAGCCCTTTGATGCCCTTGGGATTGCCTTTGGCCGTCATCAGGCCCTGAATCCGGTAAGCCATATTGACCAGAACCACAGGGGTATCGGCCAAGAGCTTCTCTAAGTAAGAGCGGTTATACTCGCCGGACTGCTCATCCAGCAGATGCACACCCGCCAGGTGGGCTTCCCTGCGCCGCAGGGCCAGGAGCCCGCCCAGGCTGCCTACATGAGCTGAGGCAAAATAATAGGCGGGAAACAAAGAGTGCAGGCGGTCACCCAGGATGTCCAAAGCCGGATCATGGCTGCCGATGGCCACAACGGTCTGACGGATTTCCTGCAGCGGACGCAGGAGCTTAACCCGCACCTCCTGGCCCGGGTGAAATCCTTCCGACAGCCTGTCTACCTGGACAACACCGTCCGCCCGCACCAGGGAGGACACGAGTCCCGCCCCCCGGGCCAGCGGAGTTGCGGTCAGCCTGTCCCCCACCTGACCCAGCTTCACCCTGACAAACTCATCAACACCTAAGGGAGAAATCAGCTTGCGCGTCAGTACGGCCCCGGTTTCCTCCTCTTCTATACCAATCCCCAGCTTAGAGGCCAAAACAGGGGCCGCGAACAAGTCGAAAGTCAAAGTTGCCGAAACCGGGTAACCGGGCAGCCCAATCACCGGCTTTTCTCCCACGACCCCCAGGATTACAGGCTTCCCGGGCTTGATGGCTACGCCGTGGGCCACCACCCGGCCCAATTCAGCGATGAGCCTGGCGGTAAAGTCCTCCCGGCCGGCGGAAGAACCGGCATTGATTATCACCATGTCCGCCTCAGTCACAGCCTCCTCCAGCCGTTCTTTGAGCAAGTCATAGTCATCGTGGGTGATAGGGAAGCGCTGCGCCTCACCGCCCAGTTCCTCCACCATTCCACCCAAGAGGCGCGAGTTGAACTCGATGATCGAACCCTTCTCCAAGGCTTCCCCCGGTTCGACCAATTCCGTCCCGGTGGGCATAATTGCCACACGGGGCCTGCGCCGCACCACAACTTCGGTGAGACCGCCGGCGTACATGGCGGCCAGGTCCACGGGCCGGATGCGGTGGTTTCCGGGCACAAGCATCTCAGTAGCTACCAGGTCTTCCCCCATAACCCGCACATGCTGCCAGGGAACAGCCCCCAGGGTAATCTCAATCATTCCCTCCGCCGGGAAACTGACGTCCTCCACCCGGATTACGGCATCAAATCCGTCTGGCAGCGGGTCGCCGGTATCCACCACCACTGCCTCCCTGTCCAATGCCAGCCTGAGAGGGGATGTCTCGGAGGCGCCAAAAGTCTTTGCCGCCTGCACTGCAAACCCGTCCATGGCTGATGCATGGTAGTGGGGGGAACAGATCCTGGCCCTCACAGCCTCATGCGTTATTCTTCCCAGGGCCAGATCCACCGGAATGATTTCGGGCGCCGGCATTCTCAAAGCGCCAGCGTCGCGCAGGGCCCTCCCGTATTCTTCCCGGACCTGGGCGAGTGGAATGTTATCGATGAATCTTTGCTGCAGCAAACCGGCGCCCCCTTCCTATAACTTGCCAACCTTGACGGGGGAACCCCCGTTTAATCCTTCTTTACTCAGGGGTATCCGCAGCATGCCGTCTGCCTCCACCAAGGTGGAAACCAGGCCGGATTTGCCCAGTACAGGCACAGCCAGGATGTTTTCCCCCTCCTGAACCAGTTTTACCCGGACATAGTCTTCCCTGCCCGGACCTGAAGCAAGGCTTTGAGTCAAAACCGCCTGAAGCGGAAACTCGGCTTTGGCCCGGGCCCGGCTGTAAGAGCCCCAAGCCAGGAGGGGGGCTACCAGGGCGTGAAACACTACCATGGCCGAGGCCGGGTGGCCCGGCAGACCAATCACCGGCTTGCCGTCTATCAGGGCGCCCAGGGTCGGTTTACCCGGCCGGATGGCAAGGCCGTGAAACAAAACCCCCGGCTTGCCTTGTCCCAGTACCTCAGCCGTCATGTCACGCACGCCAACCGAACTCCCGCCAGAAATCAAGACCAGGTCTGTCTCCGCCAGAGCCTTGTCCAGCACCCGGGCCAGTTCGGCGGCCACATCCTTGACAATCCCGTAACAGACAGGCACGCCCCCGGACTCGGATACCTGGGCCGCCAGGGCATAGGTGTTGATATCCCTGATCTGGCCCGGTGCCGGAGTCTCACCGGGCGGCACAATTTCATCCCCAGTAGATATTATCCCGACCCGGGCCAGAGCGGCGACCCTTACCCGGGTGAAACCCAACCCGGCCAGCAGGCCAATTTCCGCCGGCCGGAGCCTGGTGCCCTCTGCCAGAACCAGCTGGCCGGCTGCACAGTCCTCACCCCGGGCGATGATGTTTTCACCCACCGTGACCGGGCGGTTAACCGTAATCAGGCCCCCTCCCACGTCTTCCGTGTACTCCACCATCACCACCGCATCCGCGCCAGGAGGAAGCATCCCCCCGGTAGGGATCCAGACTGCCGACCCAGCCTGCAGTGTCAGACCGGCCGCCTGGCCCATTTCCACTTCACCGCTCCGGGTGAGAAAGCCGGGCATGCTTTCCGTCGCCCCAAAGGTATCCCTGGCCCTTACGGCGTAACCGTCCACGGTGGAACGGCTGAAGGGAGGCAAATCTTCCGGCGCATGGATGTCCGCCGCCAGGCGTCTGCCAAAAGCGCTGAGGAGCTCTGCCTCCTCGGTCGGCAGCCAGGTATCCGGCAGCGCCCGGCTGACCAGTTCCTGGGCCTCCTCCACTGTCACCACTGAAAAGAGTTCCTTCATCCTGACCACTCCATTTATCTGCACTTGCAACCCAATGCAGGTTTTTTGCTTCTTAAACTTTACCACATTTTTAATGAGAGGTACAGGCAAGGCCCGCCTGAGAATCCTCGCCCAGCCCGGAAATCAGCCCCGGACTCAGAACCAATTCTATGTCGAATTCTGCGTCTTCCTGAGGCAGGAAAAAAGGCTGCCCTGGCAAACACCTGCCGGGGCAGCCCTTTTTTATACCTCAGGAAACAACCATGACCTTATGTGTCACCAAGTGGGAGCCAGGTGAAAATTTGCTCCAGAAGAGTTCATCCTCCCTGAAGCAGCTTAACTTCTGAGCAGCGTTTTTCGTCGTTTACGAACTAGATGGTCAGCCCGCCGTCCACGCTCAGCACCACTCCATTGATAAAGGATGCTTCGTCCGAGGCCAGGAAAAGATAGGCCAAGGCCACATCCCGGGGCTGGCCCACCCGGCCCAGCGGAGTCTTGTCCGCCATCATGTTGAGCACTTTTTCCGGGACTTTGGCGGTCATGTCAGTCATGATGAAGCCCGGCGCCACAGCGTTGACCGTGATTCCCTTGGGACCCAGTTCCTTGGCCCAGGATTTGGTCATGCCGATCACCCCTGCCTTGGTGGCGGCGTAATTGGTCTGACCCATATTGCCGTAGACCCCCACGACGGAAGAAGCGGTGATGATGCGCCCATACCCCTGTTCCAGCATGTAATTGACTGCGGCCTGGGTACAGTTGAACACCCCTGTCAGGTTGACCGCTACGACCTGGTCCCAGTTTTCCTTGCTGATTTTGCTCAAGAACCCATCCCGGGTAATGCCGGCATTATTGATCAGGATGTCGATGCGCCCGAATTTGTCTACGGCCTGTTTGGCCATGTCCCTGGTCCCTTCAGGGTCCCTGACATCAACCTGATAAAAGAATGCTTCTCCTCCCCGGCTCCCGATTTCCTCTGCCAAAGCCTGGCCCGCTTCGAGGTCGAAGTCTGCCACCACCACTTTGGCTCCTTCCCGTGCGAAGAGCAAGCATGTCTCCCGGCCGATGCCCCTGGCCCCGCCGGTAACGATAGCAACCTTATCCTTAAGACGCAATTTTTTACCCACCTTTCTATCAGTAACTGGTGAACACCTTGGCCCAACCAGTTTCATTATACGGCTTTTCCCTGGCCCTGTGTATTAACCTGTTCTACCGTTCTTCCTGGCTCTTCCTTTTTCGCGGGAAACCCCGAAAGGTTCCCAGTATTCCTCCCGGAAAGAAAAGGACAATCAGGATATACAAAAGGCCGAAGAGGATATACCAGTGCCCGAAGACAGGATGGATCTCCGCCAACTCGGGCAGATATTCGCGCGCCAGACTGATAAGCCCTGAGCCGATAAAAGCTCCGTAAAGCGTTCCGGTGCCGCCAATGATGGTCATCAGCAGGGCGTCGATGGTCTTGTCCACCGCCATCACGCCCGGGCTGATAAACTGCTGCTGCAGGGCCCAGGCTACTCCGGCAAGGCTGGCCACAACTCCTGCCACCATGGTGGAAATGAGCTTAAACTTGAGCACATCGTAACCGAGGAATTCAGCCCGCTTTTCGTTTTCCCGGATGGCAATCAGGACCCTGCCCGTGGGAGAGTGGATAAACCTGCGCAGGAAGACTAAGGTAACAACCACAAAGGCCAGGATGAGGTAGTAATATACTACCCTGTGCTGTAGCATCGTAGGTACCCGGAAACTGAAACCGTCATCACCGTTGGTCACGGAGCGCCATTTCTGGGCGATGATTAGGAAGAACTCGGCAAAAGCCAGGGTGATCATGGCGTAATATACATCTTTAACCCGCAGGGAGAGGTATCCGATAAGCACGGATATAACCAGGGCAAAAAGCAGCGTGCCGAGCACTGCCAGCAACAGATAACCCAGGGTCGGCTCGCTGTGTTTGATGATCAGGCCGACCAGGTAGGCGCCGCTGCCGAAAAACAGGGCGTGGCCGAAAGAAACTATCCCGGTGTAGCCCAGGAGAATGTCATAGCTCATGGCGAAAACAGCCAAAATGATGATCTGAGTCAAGAGGTTCAGTGTAGCACGGGAGGGGCTTAGAGCGGGAACCAGGGCCAGAAGCAGCAGCGCCGCCATTGGGACCCAGCCCGAGACGCTCAGGAATTTGCGCCGGGACAGGCCGGCAGGCTGAGATTTAGGCAGAGCCATCCTATTCACCCCCCATGCCAAACAGGCCGTTGGGTTTCAGCAGCAGAACCAGGGCCATGAGCACAACATTGACCGCCAGGGATGCTTCGGGAAAGAACCAGGCCGTGTAAGCCCCTGCCAGACCCACAATCACACTCCCCAGGGCAGACCCGAGGAAACTGCCCATACCGCCTATCACCACGACGATGAAGGCCAGCATCTGGTTTTCAATCCCCATGCCCGAGTTGACAGCCCCGATGGCAGGCGCCATCATTACTCCGCCCAGGGCGGCGAGGGCTGAGCCAAACACGAAGACCAGGCTGAAAACCTGACGGATGTTGATGCCCAGGACCTGAACCATCTCCTGGTTTTCCACCCCGGCCCGGACAATGATGCCCACCCTGGTGCGGCTAAGCATGAAGTGTACCGCCAGGGCCACCAGGAACCCGACCACAATCGTAAATACCCGGTATTTGACCACAACTATGTTACCGAAAGCCCAGCTCCCGGCCAGGAGGGGCGGAACCGTAGTGGCGATAATATTGGGCCCAAAGGTTGCGCTTAAGAGTTCATTCAACACCAGCATAACCCCGGTGGTAATGAGGATCTGGGCGACAACATTGCCGTAAATCCTGCGGATTGTCAGCCGTTCCATGACCCAGCCCACCATTGCCCCTGCCGCCATGCCTGCCAGGAGGGCCAGAGTGAAGCTGTGGGTCCTGGCAAATACCCATACCCCGGCGTATGCGCCCCACATGAACAGGCTGCCGTGGGCAAAATTCAGTACGCCCATGAGGCCGAAAATCAAGGAAAGGCCGGAAGCCACCAAAAAAATCATCATGCCGGTGGAAAGACCGCTTAAAGTAAGGTTAACGAATACGTCCACAGCTCACACCACCTTCCCGCCTTCCCTGGCAGCGGCAATACCCAGGTAGCGCCGCTGCAGATTCTGGTCTGCCTGCAGGTCTGACATCAGTCCCTGCTGTACTGTGTGCCCGTCGTCAATAATCACGTATCTTTCACCCACGGCGCTGGCGAGGTTAAAGTTCTGCTCCACCAGCACCACAGTGGTATGGTCTTTGATCTGCCGCAGGGCCCCGGCCAGTTTTTCCACCATGATCGGAGCCAGTCCCTTGCTGGGTTCATCAATCAAGAGCAGGCGGCTGTCGTGGACCAGGGCGCGGCCAATGGCCAGCATCTGTTTCTGTCCCCCGCTCAAACTGCCCCCTTTTTGTTTCAACTTCTGGGCCAGATCGGGGAAGATGTCCAGCACAAACCGCAGCCGTTCATTGCCGGCCCTGTCCCGCCGGAGCATGGCTAAACGCAGGTTCTCCTCCACTGTAAGGACGGCAAACACGGCCTGGTCCTCCGGGACATAGCCAATCCCCCGCCTGGCTGCAGCGTAGGGAGGCAGGCCGTTCAGGCTTTCCCCCATGAAGCTGATTGTTCCCCCGGTGGCAGGCGCCAGGCCCATGATTGACCTCAGGGTGGTGGTTTTACCGGCGCCGTTGCGGCCAAGGATAACCGTTACCTCTCCGGCAGGAACCTCCAGGCTTATATCCTGCAGGATATGGAATTGTCCAATAAAAGTTGAGACATGGGTTAAGCGCAAAATCATCAGCCCGTCCCCCCCAGATATGCCGCTTGAACCAGTTCGTTGTCCATAATCGCTTGCGGCCCTCCCTGGGCCAGGAGCCTGCCGTTGGCCAGGACCACCACCATATCCGACAGGGACATGACCATTTCTATCTTGTGTTCCACCAGCAGAATCGTGCGGTTCCCTGCGGCCTTGAGCTTCGCCAGCAGTTCGAGCACCGCGGGTACTTCTTCGATGGCCATGCCGGCAGTCGGTTCGTCAAGGAGCAGAACATCGGGCTCCAGGGCCAGGCTCAGGGCCAGCTCCAGCTTGCGTTTGTCGCCATGGGAGAGGGCCAGGGCCTGCTGTTCCGCCTTGTCAGCCAGGTTGACGCTCTCTAGCAGTTCCTGGGCTGCTTCAATCAGGCGGTTGTAGCGGCGGTGGTGCTTGAGAATCTGGTAATGCACCCCTGCCTTGGCCTGTACCGCCAGCCTGACGTTTTCCAGCACGCTCAGGTCAGGAAATACATTGGTAATCTGAAAGGTCCTTCCCATGCCCGCCCGGATCCGCTTATAAGCCGGGAGGCGGGTCACGTCCTGCCCTTTGAACTCGATTTTTCCTTCGCTTGGGGCCAGCTGTCCGCTGATCAGATTGAAAAAGGTGGTCTTGCCGGCTCCGTTGGGCCCGATGATGGAGCAGAATGTGTTGTTGGGTATGTCCAGGCTGACATGGTCTACCGCGGTGTGGCCGCCGAATCTGATGGTCAGGTTCCTGGTCCGGATAATGGGCTCATCCACGCAAAGCCCTCCTTAGAGTCATTTGAGTCATTTGGGGACGGTTCTTTGCTGACTCACTTCACCCTGATAATAGTGCCTTTGGGGTCAGCTGGGGTCCGGTTGATGTATCCTACGGCGCTCATGAATTTGAACCGTCCTCTTATTTAAAACGCCCTGCGCAAGGTAAGGACGCTTCAAATAAAATCGCGCTCTCCGGATACATCAACCGACCCTGCTGCTACTAAGGTTTTATCTTCTGATGAACCTTTTGGGTCACCCATTGGGATGAAAAACGCTGATCTTGGGTCATCTGTGGCAGTCAGATGACCTCTTCCTCCCTGAAGCAGTCCTGTCTCCTCAGAGTCAATAGGGGACGGTTCTTTGTTGACTCGCTTCTGCGGGATTACCGCTTGTTCTGGATGGGCGGGGCGGTTTCTTCCGGGGTCATTTCACGCATGAGCACCGGGACCGGCCAGTTCACGCCGTCTTTTTTCTCCAGGCGGATGGCGTAAAGGGTCTGGAGGGCCTGATGGTCCTCTTTGCGGAAGGTCATCTTGCCTTTGGGCGTCTCAAAGGACATCCCTTCCATAGCTGATATCAGCTTGTCGGCGTTGGCGTCCCCGCCGGTTTTCTCCAGGGCGGTCACAATAGCCATGGCTGCGGCCATGCCGCCGGCGGTAAACAGGTCGGGCGGTTCGTTATACTTTTTCTGGTGCTGTTCCACCAGCCAGTCGTTGACCGGGTTCTTCGGCAGGTTGTTGTAATAGACTGTGAACCCTTCCATGCCCACCACATTCCACATGGTCTTTAAGGCTGCTATGTCAGGGGCTCCGGTTGAGATCTTGATCCCCTTGTCGGTCAGCTTCATGTCAGAGAGCTGCTGCCAGGGGGTGTTGGCTCCGGCCCAGATCACATACAGGTAATCAGGCTTGACATTGATAATCCGCTGGATATTGGCGGTAAAATCTGTGGCATTGGCTGCGGGGAACTCTTCTTGCACAACTTTGGCGCCCAGCTTTTCCGCTGCTGTCTTAAAGGCTTTGGCGCCGTCCCGGCCGAAGGCGCTGTCCGGGGCCAGGATGGCGATCTTAACCCCCGCTTTGGCGATAGCCGCGGCGCCGGCAACTGCGTCCTGGGAAGAATTACGCCCGGTGCGGAAGACATACTTATTCCACTGCGAGCCGGTGATGGCGTCCGCTACAGCTGGCTCGACCACAAAGATTTTCTGGTACTGCTCCGCCAGGGGCTCGATGGCCAGGACGTCGGTGGAACTGGCGCTGCCCACCAGGATATCTACCTTGTCAGTGTCCAGAAGCTTGGTGGCCACCTGTTTGGCCACGTCGGGCTTGGTCTGGGTATCTTCGATAATTACCTGGATCTGGCGCCCGGCAACCTGTTTGGTGCCTTTAGTGGCATATTCCAGGCCCAGGTCAAAGCCGCGCAGCATCTGTTTGCCGTAGGCTTCCAACGCGCCGGTCTGGGAAGTGGCTATGCCGATTTTGATTGGCCCCTTTGATTTTGACTGGTCACCGGTTGTGTTGGAAGCCGGAGTCCCGCAGGCGCTGAGCAGGAAAGTTCCCAGTAACGCCAGAGAAATTCCGCTCCACAGCCGGCTGTTTCTCTTAAACATCTGTTTAACCTCCTTTTGTTGACTGAATATTCTGACCCATTTCGACAAAATTTATCCTGAGCTGACGCGATTTGCTAGGACGGGGAGAACCGTCCCCGTCCTAGTTCAGTTCCCGTTTGAGGATTTTGCCTGCTGCGCTGCGGGGCAGTTCGCTGCGGAACTCTACCGCTTTAGGCACTTTGTAACCTGCCAGACGGGTGCGGCAGTAGGAGATCACCTCCTCTTCCGTCAAACGGGCCCCGGCGCGCAATACAACGAAGGCTTTGGGAACTTCGCCCCACTTGGCATGGGGGATGCCTATGACTGCGGCTTCCAAGATATCCGGGTGGGTGTACAGGGCTGTCTCCACCTCCACCGGATAGACGTTTTCTCCGCCGCTGATGATCATGTCTTTCTTACGGTCGACTATGTAATAATAGCCATTCTCGTCCCGGCGGGCCAGGTCACCGGTTCGGAACCAGCCGCCGCTGAAGGCCTGGTCTGTGGCAGCCTGATTCTGCCAGTAGCCGGAACTGAGGTGGTTGCCCCGCAGGAGGAGTTCCCCGACCTGGTTGGCCCCCAGCGTCCGGCCTGCATCATCTATCAGTCTGGCTTCACTGTGAAAGACAGGTTTGCCGACTGAACCCTGCTTGCGCCTCATATCTGCGAAGTTCAGGGCAAAGCAGTTAGGACCCACTTCCGTCAAGCCGTATCCCTGCTTGAACACCAGCCCCCTGGCCCAATAGGTTTCGTAAATCACCTGGGGGCAGGGCGCCCCGCCCGAGATGCAGAAACGCACGAAGCCGAGGTCAGCCGCCTCAAAGCCCGGCTCCTGGGCCAGCATCTGAAACATGGCCGGGACCATAAACACTATCGTAGCCCTTTCCCGACTGATGATTTCCAAAGCCCGGCCCGGCTGAAAGGCTCCCATGAGAATCAGGGTCCCGCCTAAGTGCAAGAGGGGAGTGGTCAGCACATTAAGGCCCCCGGTGTGGAAAAAGGGTGTAAAGACCGGGGCGATGTCTTCAGAACCGAGGTCCCAGCTGATAGCGGTGTTTACCGCGTTCCAGGTCACCATGCGCCGGGAGAGCACAGCCCCTTTGGGAAAGCCGGTTGTCCCGCCGGTGTATAGTATCAGCCACGGGGCCTCAAGCTCCTCATCTATTGTTGGCAGCGGTTGGGAATCCTCCCAGGCCTGGATGCGGGCGTAGCTAACATCCTCAGGCCGGCCTGATGGATCGGGGTCCAGCTGCACGAAGCGCTCCACACCTGCTTTGCCCCTCAGTTTTGCGACAAGCTCGGAGGTGTCGGCTGCATAGAACAACAGGCGCGGCTTGCTGTCACACAGGATAAATTCCAGTTCCGCCGCTGCCAGGCGAAAATTCAGGGGAACGAACAAGGCCCCCAGCTTTTGGGCGGCAAACATCAGGTCCAAATGTTCCAGGCGGTTCTGGGCGAGTATTGCCAGACGCTCCCCTGACCGGATACCCAGTTCATGGTAGAGAAACTCAGCCAACTTCGCGGCGCGTTGGTTTATCTCCCGATAGGTCAGCCGCTGCTCCGTCACCGCGTCTATCACCGCCAACTTTTCCGGCGTCAGTTCAGCCCGTTTCTCCAGCCAATCCGCAGCATACATCGGCTGCACCCCCTAATCGGCGTGTAATCCATCCATGACCATGCCCATTACTGTGTCCAGGGCTTTGGCCGGCACATCCTTGCCTTCCCACAGCACCCAGCGCATCCCGATAAATTCAGCAATCCCCATCAGGGCATAGGCTACAGTCTCCGGGTCCAGGCGGCGGAATTCGCCCCCCTCCATGGCCGCCTCCACACCCTGGACATAGCCCTGGGCCAGGCGGCGGTAATACCACTTGAACAAGTCTTCATCCACAAATTCCACCTGCTGCATGATGCGGTAAAGGTTGCTGTGCTTCCGGATGAAGGAGAAAAAGACCGCAAAGCCCCGCGCCTCTACTTCACGGCGGCTGGTCAGGCCTGTTACAGCCTGGCTGATTTCCCGCCGCAGATCATGGTTCAGTTCCCTTACCAGCTCTGCGAAAATATCCTGTTTGCCTGGAAAGTAGACGTAAAAGGTGCCCTGGGCTACGCCTGCTTTCAGTGTTATGTCCACCACTGAAGCACGAAAATATCCCTTCACGCCGAAAACTTCTTCCGCTGCGTCCAGCAGCTTTTGCCTGGTCGCCTCTCCCCTGCTGGTCTTGGCCTGAAAATCCTTGGCCTGGGCCTTTGCCGCAGAATTATTAGCGCTTTCTTTTGTTGACATCAATATCACTCCAAGGTTTTTGCCTTAATTATAAATAAATAGTTCACAACGACCAAGCATTTCAGTGCTTTTAAACACTGCCTAGGCAATCCAGGTTCTCTTTCCAGATGCAGACACCTAACCGGTCATTTTTCTCGACTTTACTTCCTGGTAGGAACACTGCCCAAAAATTCCAGCACCTGGCGATTGAATTCCCCTGCCTGCTCGATAAAGAACAGATGCCCGCCGCCGGGCATATTCACCAGCCCGGCTCCGGGAATCCCTGCCGCCAGCAGTTCACTGTTGCGGGCCGGAATCACCAGATCGTCAGCTCCCGTGATCACCAGGACCGGTACATTTATCCGGCTGAGACGGCTTTCCGTATTGAACGTTGTGGCTGCCACGAACTGCCGTTCCCAGGCGTAGCGCGGCGTCGGTTTTTCCAGCCGCCAGCCCACCATCAGGTCAATAACTTCCGGATTTCCGGCGTGGAAACTTTCGCTTAGGGCAACCCTGAAGCCCTGGCGGATAACTCCTTCCGGAGTCAAACCCTGAACATTGAGCATGCTGTTCAGCGCCGTTTCTGTAATTGGAATGCTGTTGGGGCCGCCGAAAGAGGTACACCCCAATACCAGGCTTTTCACCATCCCGGGGTGGCGCAGGGCCAGCTCCTGGGCCACAAACCCGCCCATGGACACTCCCAGGACATGGGCAGCCGGGATGTCGAGACTAGCCAACAGCCCTGCGGCGTCGTCCGCCAGCATGGGAATCGTGTAGGGAACATCTGGTTTGTCGCTTTCCCCCACGCCCCGGTTGTCAAACACAATGGTCCGGTAATTTTTCGCCAGCCTTTCGACCTGGCAGAACCAGGACCAGCTGGCATAACCCAGGCCGGCAATGAGCAGCAGGGGCTCCCCTTGACCGTGGACCTCATAGCAAAGCTCAATATCCTTGACTTTTGCTTTGGCCATCTCCATTACCTCCTTCCCTTGACTCATCCGGTCCCCACTTGATGGTCACGGCATCCCAGACGTAGCCGATGCCTGCGCTGACCATCACCACCAGGTCGCCGGCTTTGATTTTTCCCTGGGCCAGGGCCAGTCGCAGGGAGAGCACCTGATCAATTTGGCCGATATGGCCATAATTCTCCAGATATATGGCCTGTTCCGGCTTAAGGCCCAGCTCCTTCAGGACGAAAGCATGGGCTGAGCGCTTCATGTGCAGGATAGCCAGGTAGGAGATTTCTTCCGGCCTGTACCCGCTCCGGGTTACCGATTCCCTCACGACCTTGACGAAATTGGCCATAGACAGCGCGTCCAAGCGGTTTTTCATCCCTTCCGGGTCGAATACGTCCAGATAGTGCAGGCGCCGCTCTATGGTCTCATGGCTGAGGGGAAGGCGCGTCCCTCCCGCCGGCACCGCCACGTCTTCGGAAAAAGCGCCGTCGGTGATAACGACCGACTCCAGCACCTGGTTCATGCTATAGCCCTTGCGCAGCAGGATTGCTGCTCCCCCCGCCCCCAGGCTGTAAAGGAAACGGGAACGCGGGTTTGCATAGTCCACCAGGTCGCTGTTGCGGTAACCGCCCGCCAGAAGTACGGTATTGATTTCAGGGTGGGAGAGCATCAAGCTCTTGGCCAGCTTCAGGGCCATGATGGTGGTGCCGCAGCGCAGAGAGGTATCAAAGGCCCAGGCGTTTTTCGCGCCAAGCTCGTGCTGCAGCTTAATCCCCGCGGTCCAAACAGGGTACTCCTTGTGTTCTTCTCCCACATAAATGACCACATCGATTTCCTCGGGCTTTACCCCGCCCTCAGTCAGCGCTTGACGGGCCGCCCAGACCCCCATCTGGCAGGTATGATCTTCCGGCCCCGGCACCGGCTTGCGCCGGAATCCCAGCTTCTCCTCCACAATCTCCCGGGGAATACCGCTGCCCCGGGAAACATCCTCGCTGGTGTGAAAATGACTGGGCAGGTACAGTCCGGTGCTGACAATTCCAATCGGTACTCCTGACAACTGCATTTCCTCCCGATCCGGCGAATTACCCTGAATTACTGACTGGAATGCTGAACCAGTTCAGCATTATGTCAAAAACAAGAAACTCAACCATTTCATGTTCTGTTGCAATTCTATTGCTTCAGCTTATTGAGTAAATGGGCCATGTTGTCAGCCATATGGGCAATAATCCCTATCCCTTCCGTGTCCTCAGCCGCATCGACTTTTCCGCCTGCTCCCGCCACCGCCACGTTCCAGTAATTAGAGCCCACTACGATGAAGTCATTGACTGTAGCCCAGAGCAGGAGCTGAGCAAAAGCAAAGTTTTGCCCGGCCCGTCTGGCCACTGTAATCGGAGCCACCACTTTGCCGGAAAAAGCAGTGCCCTGCCATTGATACGTGGAGTTTTCAGCTTTCATTTCATTCGTGACCCAACGCCCGAGAAATCCCGCCCTGTCCAATAGCGCTTTCAGTTTGGGGGTAATCGAGGAATGATAAGCCGGAGAACCCAGAATAATCCCGTCCGCCGCCAGGATTTTCTGAAACAACTGGAGAAAGTCGTCCTCTATGCTGCATTGTTTCTGCTTGACACAGGCATAGCAGCCGGTGCACTGCTCCAGTTTCTTGTCTCCCAGCCTGATCAGTTCGGTCTCAATGCCATGTTTGCCGAGTTGCTTCAGCGCTGTCTCAACCAGGAACACCGTATTCCCGTTTTCGCGTGGGCTTCCCGAAAATCCAACAACCTTCACCGCAGAAACCTCCTTTTCAGCCAAATCAGTCTCCCCATTTGACGGCGGTGGCCGCCCAGGAGTAACCTGTGCCTGCTCCCAGCATCACGACCAGATCACCGTCATGAATCCGTCCCAGTTTTAGTCCCTCGTAGACCGAGATATAGGCGTCCGCTGACTGGATATGCCCAAAGTTATTCAGGATAAATGATTGCTCCGGGGTCATGTTAAATTGGCTGAGGATATGGTGCAGAATCGAATTCTTCATAAAGATCGGCGCCAGGAATTTTATCTCCTGGGCATTGTACCCGCTTTTCTCAGCCGCGCCCCGGATCACCTTGATGAAGTTCGCCAAAGAGACTGAGTCCAGCCGTTCTTTCATATCGGCAGGATCCAATACATCCAAACCATAGTAGCCTACGTTTTCCCCCCCGGCTTTGCCCTGTTCAGCTTGGAGAAAATCCTGCTCAAGCCTGAGCTGATTCGGATAATTGACGTTGCCGATGCTGTGCACCGCCACATCTACGGCAAAACTGCCATCGGTTATCATCTCTGTTGCCAGAATTTCATTGGCATACCCTCTTTGCAGCAAACAGGCGGCCGCTCCATCCGCAAAATTAAACATAAACCTGGCCCGTTCATTTCTGTAATCAATGAGGTCAGATTCACGGGTGCCGACAACAAGCAGGGCATTTTTGATTTCAGGATGCACCAGCATCAGGGATTTGGCCAGCTGCAGGGCCAGCGGGCCGGAAGAACACAGATTATGAACTTCAAAACTCCTGGCATTTACAGCGCCAAGTTTATGTTGGATTTGGGCAGAGCAGTTGTAAACATAATAATCCCGGAACTCGCTGCCGTGATAAATGAGAAGATCAATCTCCTGCGGCGCAAGGATGCCTGCGATACAGTCCCGGGCGGCCTTGACACACATCTCGGACACAGTGTCTTCCGCTTGAGCTTTGCGCTTGGCTTCAATGCCAAACTTTTCCTTGATTACTGTTTCGGGAATGCCGCTCAATTCAGCGATTTCCTGACTGGTAATCACAGTATCCGGATAATACACCCCTATGCTGCGGATCCCGATGGGTACGGTTCTAATGATTTTTGCCATCTCTCTTGGCCTCTTTACATTTATTCAAGGTTCTCATCCCGGGGCTGGCCATAGAGCCGGACTGCGTCCTGGGCAAGGATTTTGCCCACTGAGTTCTTAGGTACCTCAGGCACAAAGGCCACATATTTGGGAACTTTGTAGGGAGCCAGCTTAGGTTTGAGAAAAGCCAGAACTTCCTCCTTGGTAGCGCTTTGGCCGGGCTTAAGGGAAATAACGGCTTTCCCCACCTCACCCCACTTGGGGTCAGGCACCCCAATCACACAGCACTCATGCACCGCCGGGATTTGATAAAGCACAGTCTCAATTTCCGGCGGGAACACGTTTTCTCCCCCGCTGATGAACATGTTTTTCTTTCTGCCCACAATGTAATAGAAGCCGTCCCTGTCCTTTTGGGCCATGTCTCCCGTATAAACCCAGCCATCCCGCAGGATTTTGGCGGTTTCTGCTTCATTGCGCCAATAGCCCGAAAAAATCTGAGGTCCACTGAAAATAAGTTCCCCCGCCTGGCCCTCCTGCACTTCCTGTCCAGCTTCATCAACTAGCTTGGCTGAGGTGAAAGTAAAGGGTTTCCCTACCGAGGCGCTCTTGGCCTGAATCTCCTCTAAACTCATAAAATTGACGGGAGCGCACAGGTTGGTGGGGCCTCCTTCTGTCAAGCCGTAACCCAGGCACATCTTAATCCCTTTTTGCCAGAACTTCTCCATCAACTGCACGGGTGTCGGTGCAGCTCCGGACATAACCCATTCCACCGAAGACCAATCCGAACCCTCAAATTCCGGTTGTTCGCTGATCATGCGAAAAATGGTCGCTGCTCCGAAAACGTAGTTGGGCCTGTAGGCTGCAATGGTTTTCAGCGCCAGGGCCGGGTCAAAGGAACGGTTGATCAATACCCGGCCTCCTACCATCAAAAGAGCTAAAGTTAACAGGTTCAAGCCGCCGGTATGGAATAGGGGCAAGAGCACATGGTATGTTTTGTCCCAGGTTAAGCCCCAGTCCACGATATTGTTCAATTGGTTGTATAGAACCGCCCTGTGTGAAACCATGGCCCCTTTGGGCAGGCCCGTAGTGCCGCCGGTATGGATGAGCAGGTAAATATCTTCCAAGTCCAACCCGAGGCAATGCCGGGGACTGTCATTGGCGTAATTCATAATTTCCGGATAATTCACAACGGCCTGAACCTCTTTTTCAGCCCCCAAACTGACATAGCGCACTAACATGGATAAATTCAGCTGCCGCACAATGGCAGCAAAGGCCTCCTCGTAAAACAATACTTTTGGCTGCTCATTTTCCATGAGCGTACCCAACTCCTCCGGCGTGAGCCGGACATTATAGGGCACGAAGACCGCCCCTAACTTCCCGCACGCCAGCAGAGCATCAAACATTTCAACCCGGTTTCTGGACAGGAAGGCTACTCTGTCACCCTTGACGACCTGAAACTGTTCCGCCAGAAAATTGGCCAGCCTGTTGGACCGGGCATTTAATTCTGCGTAAGTGAGGTGAACACCCGTATCCAAATCAACCAGCGCTTCCCTGTTTGGACTAAGCATAGCCCTGTGGCCGGCGGGGTCTCCGACCCCTGCCAAATCTTTGCTGAACACTGACTGACCTCCTTGCTTTAGCGAAATCCGGTTCCGGTTATTTTTAACTTGAATTATGAACCACCTGTCATATTCATCATAGTTTCACTTGCCTCACTCAATCCATCTTTTTGCCGTGAACGGCGCTAATTTGTGTTCGACCGGAAGGTTTTGCCACCTTAACCGTTGGGAGATCCTTCTTACCCGTTTATGCCTAAAAACCCGCTATTCATCAGCCGTCAGCAGATTTTGGCCTCATCCTGCCACTCCGGATGCTCTGGAGCCTCGCTTGGCCGTCCTGCACCTTAAGCTCCTTTTCTGCTTGCGGCAACAAGATAATACATGATTCACCAATCAACAAAAGGACTTGCTTACGGCCCGGTAAATGGCGGCTAAGACGCAAAAGTGAAACGAAAAGAAAAAGCGGCTGAGAGTATGGCCTTGCCATAATCCCAGCCGCAAAAAATTATCCCGGGCCTTTATGTCGTTTTCGACACTTGCTTGCTTTTCATGCCGTGCAGCAGATGCCTTAAGGCAGTGAGCGGGTGATGGTAGATCATCTTAGGGCCCGCATAGCGCATTACCCCGATGACTTTTTGCCGCAGGTCAGGCTTGTAGCAATGCACCGTGCATTTGCCGCAGGTTGGCTTCCCTTCACCGAACTTGCAGTGATCCAGGCGCTTGAAAGCGTAAGCCAGAAGTTCCTGGCACTCCGGGCACAAGTCCCTGCCGCTGCCGTGCTTTTCCCGGCAGTACAGCCTGATCATCGCTCCGACTGACTTCTTTTCGCGCTTTATCCGCTTAGGTTCCGGCATCTGACCCACCACTTTTCTTGTATGTTTGCTTATCTTAGCGAATATTATTGTGACATTCTTAGACTAATATATCACATACTTTTCGTCTGTGAATTTCGTCATATCTTAATAAGAAAAACCGAGGCTGCGGCCTCGGTCCTTTTATTTCTGGATATCTGATATTTTGTATTCGTAACCATGAAGTCCTTTGTAATACTCTGGATACA
>JAJZPO010000137.1 GCA_021811155.1 Bacillota bacterium
TCAAGATTTTGGTTGACAAGTGGAATGCTGAAAACCAAGTTAAGCTTAACCATAAGGTATATGATTATAAGGCTAACACTCAGGAAGCGGTAAGCTCTTTTAATAAGCTGGCTGACCAGGAGAAAGTCGCAGTGGTCTTCGGGACCAACAATTCCAATGCCAATCTGGCATTTGGTCCTCTGGCCGAAGCCAAGAAAGTGCCGGTTCTTTCGCACGCTATTGATCCACACTCGACAACCCCGGCGGCTGACAAGCTGAACCAATACTCTTTCCTGACGGTTGCTTCGAACATCATCCAGGGAAAAACTATGGCGGCCTATACCTTGGATAAGTTGAACCTTAAAAAGGTCGGCGTCCTTTATGACCAGGGCAACTCTTTTGCGACAACAATGGAACAGCCATTCGAGGAATACTTTACTGGGCATGGCGGTACCATAACCGCTAAAGAAGTTTTTACTTCCAACGATGTTGACTATAGCTCCCAGTTGACCAAGATTATTAGCACCAACCCTGATGCCATACTTTTGCCGAACTACTACAAGCAAATTGCCCTTGCGGCCCAGCAGGCCCGTAAACTAGGTTTTAAGGGTGTTTTCCTGGGGCACACCGGTTGGCCGTCCCAAGCCCTGCTTGAGATGGCGGGTAAAGATGTGGAGGGTTCGTATTTTGTAAACTACGGCAGTTTTGAAGACCCTCAACTTCAAAATTTGCAAAAGGAATACACTGATAAATATAAAAAAGCGCCTGAAATCAATGCAGCTATGATTGGGGAGAGCTTCGCAGTCTTTACAGATGCTGTTAAGAAGATCGGCGCAGATAAACTGGCTGCTATGTCCTTGGAGCAGCAAAGACAGGCGTTGCGGGATGCGTTTGAGAAAACCCGGAATGTTCAGGGTGTCATGAACAATATCACGATCGATCCTAAAACTCACCGTCCAGAAACCGCTAAAATGGCAATTATCACGATTAAGGATGCTAAATTCAAGTTTGTCGAAACTTATCAGGTTAAGTAATAGACCATTTAAGGGAGAAATGATCCGCTGGATCCTATGACCTACCGGATCATTTCTCCAAGTTTTTCGCTTGGTTCAGAAAGGAGGAATGCATTTGTTTTGGCAGCAGGTTTTTAACGGATTGTCTGCAGGTGGTATTTATGCCCTGATTGCGGTGGGTTTTTCCCTGATTTACAGCATCATGCGCTATATTAACCTGGCTCACGGTAGCTTAATTATGATTGGTGCTTATATTGGCTATGCCGTCGTGACGGCAACCAATTTTCCGCTTATTCCAGCTCTTTTGGCGGCTGCGGCGGGAACAGCGATTGTCAGTGTGATTGTAGAAAGGTTGGCCTTCCGGCCCATCCGGGTCAGGGGAGTATCTACCCTCTATATCCTGGTAAGTTCCATGGTAGTCTCTATTCTGCTCCAGAACCTGGTAATGGTAATCTTTGGTCCAAGTTTTCGTACTTTGCCGCAATTAGTAAGCGATGTCCCGGTAGTTACCCATCCTATCAATATTGCCCGGTTGGATTTCTATATGATGATCGTTGTGGTCCTCTCCCTTGTATCTCTAAATTTTGTCCTGTATCGTACCAAGGCCGGTCGGGCTATGCGGGCAGTTTCTTTTAATCCGAAGGCCGCTGCGCTGATGGGTGTAAATACAGATAGGGTGGTTAGTCTAGCTTTCGCTTTAGCCGGGGCTTTAGCCGGAATTGCCGGCATTTTCCTGGGCATTAAATATTCTGTTTATCCTCAATTGGGGGAGCTGATCCTGAAGGGTTTTGTGGCTTCAGTGTTTGGGGGGTTAGGGAGCGTCGCCGGGGCTGTGGTCGGGGGCTTGGCTCTGGGTGTGATCGAAGTGTTCCTTATTGCTTATGGCTCCAGTTCGTTTAGCCCTGTTATGATCTATGCGTTATTGGTCTTGATTCTCTTACTGCGGCCCCGGGGTATTCTGGGACGGATTGTGGAAGATAAAGTCTGATTGGGGGGGGAAAGGTGTCGGATTATTATACCGGACTTTTGGTATTCACTTGTGTCAACATCATAGTCACTGCCGGGCTTTATCTCTTAATCGGCGGCACTGGGCTTGTCTCCTTCGGTCAGGCAGGGTTTCTGGCGATAGGCGCTTATACTTCCGGTCTCCTTACGACCCGGCTGAACTGGCCTTTTCCTCTGGGACTGACTGGGGCAATAGTGTTCAGCATGCTGGTCGGGGTAGCAATAGGGTATCCTACTTTAAAGCTTAGAAGAGAGTATTTTGCTTTAGCCACTATGGGTGTGGGGGAAGCAATCAGAGCCCTTATCAGTGCGCTGCCTAACTTTACCGGGGGCTCAGTGGGGCTTCCGGGCATTCCGCAGAAAACAACGGCCTGGGTGGTGCTGCTGTTAACCGTTGTGTCAATTGTATTAGTACGGAATTACTTGAAATCCAAGTTTGGACGTAATGCACTGGCGATTAAAACAGATGAATTGGCAGCCAAAGCCATTGCTGTCAATGTGTTTGCACAAAAGCAGATCATATTTGCTATCACCTGCGGCTTGAGCGGCTTGGCCGGTGCTCTTCTGGCTCATTATATAACTTACATTGATCCGAGTATGTTTGACTGGAACCGCTCAGCCGAGCTGGTAACGATAGTTTTTGTGGGAGGCCTGGGCAGTCTCACGGGCGGAGTAACCGCCGCGATCGGGGTTGCCTTGCTGCCTGAGGTTTTGCGTTTTGCCAATGAAGCGCGCTTCTTGGTGTATTCCTTAGTGGTATTATTGGTGATTATCTACCGTCCGGGCGGCTTGTTCGGCAACTACGAACTTTCGTGGCAGTCTCTGGCAAGAATTTGGCGCAAGCTCACCGGAGGCGCGCGTAAGGAGGGGGCAGCATGAGCCAAGCAACCGGCGCACGCTTTGAGTTCCATAACCTTACGAAAGCTTTTGGCGGTCTGGTGGCTGTTAATGATGTCACAGTTGAAGCTGTTGCGGGCGGGATTACGGGCATTATCGGCTCCAATGGCGCGGGTAAAAGCACGGTATTTAATCTGATAAGCGGGTTTTATAAGCCTGATGCGGGTCAAGTTCTATTGGAAGGTCAGGATCTTACGGGCAGGCAGCCCCATGAAATAGCGGCAGCAGGAGTGGGGCGTACTTTTCAAAATATCCGCCTCTTTCAAGGCATGTCGGTACTGGATAATGTGCGCACCGCGCTTCACCGAAGTTTGGATTATAATGTTTTTCACGCGCTCTTACGCCTGCCCAAGATCCGAAGTGAGGAAAAGAGGGCCGAGGAGGCTGCCTTAGAGGCTCTTGAACTCGTGGGGATGCTTGAAGCTAAGGAACTGACCGGTTCCAGCCTGCCATACGGCTTGCAGCGTCGGCTGGAGATAGCCAGGGCCCTGGCTATGAAGCCTAAGATTTTACTTTTAGATGAACCGGCTGCCGGGCTTAACCCGGGTGAAGTAGCAGATTTAGTAAATTTAATCAGAAGTATTAATGCAAAATTAGGACTCACGATTCTTGTGATTGAACACCATATGGATCTGGTGGCTTCTCTCTGTCAAAAAGTCTTCGCCATGAATTTTGGCCAGGTTATTGCCGGTGGAACCCTGGCTGAGGTGCAAAACGATCCGGCGGTGCTGGAAGCGTACCTGGGAAAGGGGGCCAGCCATGCTTAAGCTACGCAATCTTACCGTGGCTTATGGGGCAATCGTCGCTCTCCATGGCCTTGATTTAGAGGTGCCGATGGCTGGAATTACTTGTATTATTGGGGCGAATGGGGCCGGTAAAACCAGCCTTCTGGCGGCTGTCTCCGGGCTCGTTCGTTACAGCTGCGATGAAATGAGTTTCGGTGGTAAACCTGTTCCCAAAGTCGCGTACCGGGTTGTTGACAGCGGCATCATTCATGTGCCGGAGGGCAGGCAAGTTTTTGTGAACATGTCGGTCGAAGAAAATCTGCTGATGGGCGCTTATCACAGGCGGGATGTCTCTGGCATTAAGCAGGAAATAGAAGATGTGTATGAGACTTTCCCCCGTTTGCACGAAAGGCGCAAACAGATGGCAGGCACTCTCTCAGGGGGGGAGCAGCAAATGCTGGCCCTCGGACGCGGGCTCATGGCTGCTCCCAAGCTGCTCCTGCTTGATGAGCCTTCCCTGGGGTTGGCTCCGAATATGGTAGATCTGGTCTTTGAGGTTGTGCAGAAAATTGCGCGGAGGGGAGTTCCGGTCCTATTAGTCGAACAGAATGCTGCCCAGGCGCTGGAGGTTTCGGATAAGGCCTATGTCTTAGAGACGGGCAGGGTTGTGTTAAGCGGGGCGGGCCGTGATTTGCTCGAAAATCCCCGTGTCCGCCAGGCTTACCTGGGGATTGCGGAGTAAAAGTGCTCAAATTCCTGAGGATTGTTTGGCCTAATTCTTGCGAGGTCTGGCATAAGGCACGGCCGTTCCTTTTGGTCCTGGTATTACGGTGTCTGAGCAAGAGAGAATCCGGGAGACATTAGGGGAACTCGGCTTACTGGAAAAAGGGGGGGAAGTTAATGAATTTTGACGAGTCTGCGGTTATCGACAGTATCCGTTTGGTGGAAGTAAACATCCCTCTGGCCGTACCTTTCCAAATCAGTGGAGGCATCTGCCGCTTCCGCCATTCCCTAATTATCGAGCTGACATCAGACGGGATTACAGGTTATGGGGAGGCTGCTCCTTTTGATCAACCTTTCTATTCTTCTGAGACTTTTTCTTCGGTAAGGGCTATCTTGACAGAATGTCTGTTGCCGCGGGTGATTGGGCAAAAGATCGAGAGTATCGAACAGTTGAACCGGATATTGACTGATGGGGTAA
>JAJZPO010000040.1 GCA_021811155.1 Bacillota bacterium
CGCGATATTTGTAGCTGAATCCGCCGGCCTGCACCAGAACCTGTTCAGCTTCGGAAATAACTGATACCCAAACCTTGCGGTATTTTAAATAGAGCGACATGCTTATGCCTGACACCAGCATCAAAGCCCCGCTCAGGACGAGGCCAATACCCGGGTTCCTGCTGACCCTGAGTTTAACTGCATCCTCATAGCCCTGCAGCGAAAAAGAAAAAGGATAGTTAATCAGCTGCACCGGCGGTTGTCCAGCAGTCAAAACGTGCTGCTCCAAGGGTACGGGATTGCCGGATTGTACTATTGTATAAGTGACACTGGGGTTTCGCTTATTGGAAGAGATATTGCTGAAATAGATGTAGATGCCGTTGCTGCCTGGGACTAAAATGGCGCTGGCGTTTTCACTGGGCCTGACTGGCACCAGAGATTCCTTCCCATTATAGTCCACTCCGATGACAACCGTCGGCACGTAAGCGATCAAATTAACTGCAACGTCATTGTACCGGAGGGGTGAATTGTAACTCACGTCTCCGTTTTTCAACACTTTGCCATTTGAGGTGATGGACAACGCAGCCCTCGTATCGGAAATCCCGGCCATTGGGCTCACCTGTTTGATAGTTTCCGCCTTCACAGCCATGTTACCGCTGTCCGTGCCATAACCTGTTTTCACCTTAGTAAGCTGGACAGGGTCTTCACCCGTACCCGTTACAAAGGTCCGTTCCAAACCGGTCATACTCCCCCAAACCAGCCCCGCAACCAGGAGGAGCAGGCCAAGATGGGCAAGGACCGGGCCCACGAGGGCCATGCGCTGCTTGTCACCATAAATGAGAGTCTGGTCGTCCTCCTGGCTTTGCAGCACCCGGTAACGGTTGGCCAGCAGAACCTGACTGATGCGCTCGGCAACCTCCTCGCTTTTCTCCCTGCTGACAAAAGACTCGTAGGACTTTAACCTGTCAATCGAACCCATGGTCATCTTGGGAAAACGCAGCACATGGAACACCGCGCCAATTCTGTTGACCATGCAGACCAGCACGTTCAAGGCCAAGAGATAAGCCAGCCCCCGGAACCACCAGGTTGTAAACACCCTGTCCAGCCCAATCAGCTTGATGAACTGGCCAAACAATACATTTTGGCCTGAAACACCTTGGGGGAGCAGCACCCCAAGGGTGGCCGCCCCAGCCAAAAGGAACATCAAAACCAATCCCAGGCGCATGGAAGCAAACACCTTCCAGAAGCCCGGGAGACTCTTTGCCTTAGCCTGACCGCCCATTAGATCCCGGACCCTCCTCCGGTTCCCCCAACCCAATTGAACTAGTATTATTTTTCACAAGTTTTTTCGACCCCAATTTTTATATTTGAGGTGGATGTACATCATAATCATACCACTTTGAGCCGGTACTGACAAATCAATTCCCTGTTCAATGTGCAGTCTTAATGCTTGCGGACCATGATAAAGTCCGCCAACTGTTCCAGAGCGGTTTTCGCAGCGGTTTTGGGAATTGCACTGAGATATTGCTTCGCTTTGCTCACATATTTTTGTCCTAACTCCAGGGACTCTTGAATTGCCCCTGAATTCACAATGAGTTCCACTGCCTCCAGGACTTCAGCGTCAGTTTTGTTGCAGTCAGCCAGAATTTCGGCCAGCCGGGTCCGTTGACTGCTGTTCCTAAGGGCATAAATCATGGGTATGGTAATGATCCCCTGACGCAAGTCTCCCCCTACCGGTTTACCCAGTTCGCTCTGGTTAGCTGTCAAGTCCAGGATATCGTCCGCGATCTGAAAAGCCATTCCCAGGGCATGCCCGTAAGCCCCCAATGCCCAGACCTGACGCCGCGGTGCGCCGCAAAGGATGGCTGACAGCTTGCAGCTGGCAGAAATCAGCAAGGCAGTTTTGCGCTTAATGCGGTAATAGTAATCCTTGGGTGTCTGGCCCACATCAAAAGTAGACCTGATTTGCTGAATCTCACCCTGACACATCTGAATGCTTACTTCGGCCAGTATCCTGCTGATTTCAGGGTTGTTCATCTCGGAAATCAACAGCAGGGATTTGGCAAACAGGTGGTCGCCCGCATGTACTGAAATCCGGTTACCCCAGTTGGCCTTGACCGTCGGCCTGCCCCTTCTGGTCATGGAAGCATCAACCACATCGTCATGCACCAGGGTAGCCATATGAATCAATTCCAGGGCCATAGCCAAAGGCATGACCCGGTCAATTTCACTCTGATACAAACGTCCCACCAAGAGCACAAAGGCCGGACGCAGACGTTTGCCCCCGGCAGCCAAAAGGTGCGTGGAAGCTTGGCTGAGCACGGGAATATCGGCTTGAACGTGCTGTTCAAGCCGCTTCTCAACCACACTTAAGTCATGCGATATTTCTTTAAATAGCCATAGTTGTTTCAACCAGAGTCACACCTTCTTGGGCAGGTTATAATGCCAGGAATTCAGAATTCAAAATTCTGACCCCAGAGTAGTGCCCCTTAGATTATTTTCTTCCCTCGCCGGAAAATTCCTCCTGCTCAGGTTCAGGCGGCCGGGGAGCAGCATCCGTTACATCGGTTGCTTCCTTTGCTTCCTTTGCAGCCTTTTCCGTCTCCAGGCTCACAGTTCTGCGGACCTCATTTTGCACCTCACTTGAAGCCTTTTTGATCTCATAGGCCACGCGGCCGATGGTCCTGGCTATCTTCGGCAGTTCATCCGGGCCAAACAGCATCAGACCCAAAACCAGCAGAAACAGCATTTCTCCGCCCATGATAACACTCCTTTAAAAATGCCCCTCCCGGCCGTCACTGTTTAACGCTCTGCCAGGGCCTTTTGCCTGCTACGGGCTACCAGATAGGATAACCAGATTGATACTTCGTATAACAGGTACATGGGCCCAGCCATCAACATCTGAGAAGGGATATCAGGCGTTGGTGAAATGACAGCCGCCAGGACTACAATGATAAAAATCGCATAACGCCGTTTTTTTCTCAGCCAGCGGGGGGTTAGCAGTCCCAGCCTGACCAGAATCAGTAAGGCCACCGGCAGTTCAAACACCAGCCCGAAAGCCAATAAAAAGGTGAGCAGAAAGCTGAGGTAGGAATTCTGTGTCACCAGGGGCTCATATTTGACCCCGCTGTTCACGAACAGCAGAACCTTGATGCCTACCGGCAGTACTACATAAAAGGCGAAGCCTGCCCCAGCCAGAAACAACAAGATGGAAAAAGGAGTGATGATATAAACGTATTTCCGCTCCTTTTTCTGCAGCGCAGGCAGGATAAAGCTCCACAATTGCCAGGCCACCACAGGTACGGCAATCAGAATTCCCGCCAGCAGGGATACCTTCAGTTTCACCATGATGGGCTCGGTGATTGATGTGGTGACGAATTTTGTAGCCTGCAAAGAAGCCACAGGCTTCGTCAAATAACCGAACAAGGGAGTGCTGACAAACCAGCCCACCACCGCGCCGCCGGCTATGGCATAGGCTGACCTGATTAAAACCTTGCGCAGTTCCATCAGATGTCCGACCAGGGACATCGTCTTCTCTTGGCCCATTAGCCACTACCCCCGTATTCAATCAAAGGCTCGTAGAGGGTATTCCGCTGTACAGGAATATGTCCCGCCCCGCGGATACAGTCAATTATCTCGCTTAACGGCACCCGGTTGGTAACCCCGGCAGCTCGTACCACATTTTCTTCCAACATGGTCGAGCCAAAGTCATTTGCCCCAAACCTGAGGGCCACCTGGGCCATTTTTGCCCCTTGGGTCACCCAGGAGGCCTGAATATTAGGAACATTATCCAGGATGATGCGGGAAATTGCCAGTGTGCGCAGATACTCTGCGCCTGTGGCGGTCTCCCCGCCCAATTCCGTATGCTTCGGTTGAAAGCTCCAGGGAATAAACGCCGTGAAACCCCCGGTACGCTCCTGGACTTCCCTTACTCTGATTAAGTGGTTCATGCGCTCCGCCAAGGTCTCCACACTGCCAAACATCATGGTTGCGGTGGTTTTCATACCCAAATGATGGGCGGTGGACATTACTTCCATCCATTGCTCCCAACCTATTTTGCGCGGGCTGATAAACTTTCGCACCCTGTCGTCCAGGATTTCAGCCCCACCGCCGGGAATTGAGTCCAAGCCCGCTGCTTTAAGCCGCGTAACCGTTTCCCTGATGCTTAGACCGGCGCCCTCTGCCATGTGGACAATTTCCGGCGGCGAAAAGGAATGGATGTGAATATTGAAATTCTCTTTAATGTCCCGCAGCATCTCCTCAAAATAGGGCAGTTGGAGTTCAGGGTTCAGGCCTCCCTGGATGAGCAGTTGGGTACCTCCCTGCTCGATAGTATCCCGGATCTTGGCGTGAAGCTCTTCCCTCCCCAGCACATACCCTTCACTGTGGCCCGGAGCACGGAAAAAAGCGCAAAACCTGCAGCCGGTGGTACAAATGTTTGTGTAGTTAATGTTTCGGTCGATGACAAAAGTTATCCGGTTGTCAGGGTGCAGCCGCTTTCTTATTTCATTGGCCACCTGGCCCAGCTCCAGCAGGTCACCCTTTTCGAACAGAACCAGGCCTTCATCCGCCTCAATTCTTTCACCCTTTAATGCTTTAAAAAGAATTTGCCTTACCGCATTCATAACAATCTTCCTGTCGCGTATTTTTAGGGAATTCAGAATTCAGGAGTCAGAATTCAGAATATTTTCAGCTGAAAAACCTCGTCTCATTTTGGCTACTGGCTGCTTAATTCTGATTGCTTAAAAGACTGTGACAATATTATATGAACTGTCCCTTTCAACAGGTTGACGCCCCGCCGTTCGGATTAGTTCCACCAGTTGATGTTTGGTCATAGCTTGACCTAACTCCCCAGCGGCTTGAAACTGCCCACTGACCGGTTCTGACAAATCATCCACTCCAAAAGACAGGGATGTTTGGGCCAGCTTAACTCCCAGCTGAAACCAGGCAGCCCGGACATGGGCAAAATTGTCCAGCATAATCCGCCCTGCAGCTAAGACCTTCAGGTCATCGAAACCGGTAGTTTTGCTCACTTGGGTCGCGTCCGGACCTGTGCCTCCGGGGTCAATGGCTGAGGGGGCAAAAGCAAGAAAATCTCCGCTTTTGTCCTGCAGTTCCCGCAGGCGCACCAAATGCTTCACCCTTGCCTCAACACTCTCCCCATGCCCGTAAAGCATGGCGGAATCCGTCCGCCTGCTCAGGCTGGCATCACTTTCAGCAGCTTTTGCATCTGTCTGGCCCAAGGCGCTGTTGCCGGCGAAATACACCCGTTCACCGCTCTTGCGGCGGCGAACTTTATCAGCCATATAGCCTATGGCCAAAAGGTCATTGGATTTAAACAGCCTCACCCCGTCCTCAAAGCTGAGCCGCTCTCCCCTGTCAACTTTAGCGATCAGGTCTGCCAATTCACTCCCGGAAAATAATTCGTCCATAATTGCCTCCATGATTAGCTTAGAAAATCCGGATGGGCCAAGCCAGGTCAGCTAAGGCAGCAAAAAAGACCACCAGGCTTATGTAGCTGTTCATGTTGAAGAAAGCAAAGCCGAGGCGGGACAAGTCGGTGGGCGTGACCATGCGGTGCTGCTTGTAAAGCAGAATTGCAGCTATTAACACTCCCACGTAAAAAATGAAACCCATGTTCAGGATAACTCCTACCCACACCAGCAGAACCGCCGTAACCACATGAAAAGCGGCAGATATGACCAGGGCATTGCGGAGGCCAAACCGGCTGGGAATTGAATGAATGTGATGAGCTCTGTCGAAATCCAAGTCCTGACAGGAGTACACGATGTCGAAGCCGGCTATCCAAACCGCTACTGCCAGTGACAACATTACCCCCTGGTAATCGAAGGAACCTGTTACGGCAATCCAGCCTCCCATTGGAGCCAGGGCATCGGTTACCCCCAATACCAGGTGACAGGCCCAGGTGAGTCTTTTTGTATAGGAATAAAGGGTTAAAAAAATCACCGCCACAGGCATCAATTTTAGCGTTAGGGGGTTAAGCTCGTAAGCGGCCAAAGCGAGCACGGCAAACGACAACATGATATAAACAATGACCTCTCCCACACCCAGGAGCCCTTGCGGCAAGGCCCGCTTGGCTGTTCTGGGATTGCCGGCGTCAATTTTCCGGTCAATCAGCCTGTTCAGCGCCATGGCGGCCGTTCTGGCGCCGACCATGGCCAGAGTGATCCAGAATAGTTGGGTCAGGCTTGGCCAGCCCCTGCCGGTTTGAAAGCGGGCCGCTAAGTAAGCGCCCAAATATGCAAAAGGCAGCGCAAAAATCGTATGTTCAAACTTTATCATTTCCAAAAAAACTTTAAATTTGCGCAAGCTATCTACCTTCGATCCCTGTTAAAGTGTTTTGCTCCTGAAGTAACCCAGCACATCCTCAAAGGCAGGAACAGCCACGGGCAGCAAAGCCAGGCTTTCCCTTGCCTTGCCAAAGGCTTTGTTCACCTGTTCCGGGTCCAAGCGGCGATTAAGAGCGGCGATACCGAGGCCGAGGTCCCTGCCAAACTGCCGGAAAAGCTCCTGCTCGGCAGGAACCGCTCCGCCCAAACCGGCTCCGATGCCACACGCGGCGGAGTATAAAGAAGCATCTTCCATCGCAATAATGTCCAGTTCTTCCGCCTGGCTGACGCCTTGTTTACGGAGTATGCCGCCCTCATGGATTTCGCAAATCACTTTGGCCAGGGGCGCCAGATACTCCAGAGCAGAGGCTTTGCACAGGTAAAGGAAAAACTGGCCGTACAGATAATCCCCCACCAGTACCGGAAACTGAAAATTCTCCGAAAAGGATTTCTCCTGGTCGTCCTGCACGATGGAATGTACTTTGGTTGCCAAATAAATAAACTGGAGTACGCTCGCTACCAAGATCCCTTTTTCCCCTGCCACCCCATAAGACCGGGCAGCGGCAAGTAAAAGAAACGGTCTCAGATGATAGTCAGGGTTTCCCAGTTCGAGCGGGACCAAGTCGGGGATGCTGCCAGATTTGAGCTTGAATTCACGCTCTATCCTGCTGTCTACCAACTCCAAGTCTGTCTGCAATGTGCTGAGAAAAGGCAGCATGGTATCCTCCCGTTCGTGAGATAACTCAACTAGTATTCGCTACTACTGGCAAAATTCCTCTATAATTTTGGCTAAACTTAGCCCCTTTGGACTCAAAACCGTCCGACGTTTAGTATTTACCACTCAGGACGATTCAAACACCGTCTAGCACCTGTATATACAAAAAGGGTCCGGCATGTGCTAGAGCCAGACCCTTGCTAGGCGCAGTTTTTCCAACCCCATGGGGCTGTTCAAAAACAAGCCTAGCGCGAAGCTGGGGCGCAGTTTTTCAACAGCCCCCTTTAGACGAGGCCAACCTTTTGCAGCACCGGCCTAGGATCAATGAAATGCCGGTAAAGACCCAGAGCCTTCTCCCCCAGACCCAGAACCAATCCCATCAGCTGGGTAAAATACAGGACAGGCATATTGTAGTCCCGCCCAGCCTCCTTAGCCAGCTGCAGTTGACGCATGTCGAGATTTGACTGGCACAAAGGGCAGGCTGTTATGATACATTCAGCCCCGCTTTCCTTAGCCATATTCAGAATGCGCTCTATTAATACCCGGGAAGAGTCTTCAGCCGTGAAGGAGAGGCTGCCGCCGCAGCATTCGGTTTTGAAAGGCCAGGGCAAAGCCTCTCCCCCCATTAAAGTTACCAGTTTGTCCAAGGAAACAGGATTTTCCGAATCGTCAAAATGTGTTTCTTTATGCGGACGAACCAGCAGGCAGCCGTAATAAGCGGCTACCTTTAGGCCGCTCAAACTTTTTTTGGCGCCCCGCTGCATTTTATCCAAAGCCTCATCGGTGGTAAAAACCTCAAGCAGGGAACGCACCTCGCTCGATAAAGCCAAAGGCTGCCCCAACAATGTGGTAATTTGCTGCCTAAGTTCAGGGTTCTCAGTCAGAGACTTGCGGGATGACGCCAACCTCCGGTAACAGGATGCGCAGGGAACCGCCAAGTCCAAACCCATTCCTGCTGCCAGGTCAAGATTCCGGCCGTTCAAAGCCAGATCCAGACCGCGGTCTGTAGCGTGGGCTGAAGATGCCCCACAACAGTTCCAATCGGGAACGTCAACTAACTCCACACCTAATTCCCGACTAAGATTTTTGGTCGAGAATTCATACTCCCGGGCAGTAGAGTGGAGTGAACATCCCGGGAAATAAGCGTATTTACTCACCCTGTTCTCCCCCTGACTCCATAGTTAGCGCAAAAATCCGCTTAATCTGTCTCCTCCCTTTGATGCGGGGGGGCAGGAGCTTAATTTTTCCCTTCCTTAACATAGGCAAACCTACATCCAGGTCCTTGGTCATTCTACCGGACGCCGCGCTGCCGGCCAGGGCCAGACCCAGTTCATACAGGCGTCCATGGGATTTGATGGAATGCAAAAATGCCCGGTGAAAGGCTGCCTGCCTGTTGTCCCTGTCAACCGAGCCCTTGCGCCAGGCCATAATCCTTAACGCATCCATCAATCCGGCCACATCCACATCCTGTGGGCAGCGGTTGGAACAAGTTTTGCAGGAGGCGCAGAGCCAAACAGTCTTGCTGGACAAGACCTGTTCCAGCATGCCAACCTGCAGCATCCGCATTATCACCGTCGGAGAATAGTCCATGGCAAAGGACAGGGGGCAACCCCCTGCACATTTTCCGCACTGATAACATTGGTTGGGGTTCACCCCGCTCAGCCTGACCAATTCCGCTACACCTGTCTCCTCAGAAACTACAGTTTGAAGCATCACTGTATCTCCTTCCGGACCGGTTAATTAGAAATATATTCGGCGCGGTCAGACATTTTCCTGCCAGCTGAAGCTTAGGCTGTTATGAATGAGGAATTCAGAAGTCAGAAGTCAGAATTCTTCGGCCTAAGAATTGAAAGAGCCCTACAACTTATCTGTTGCAAGGCTCAGGCTAACCCTTACTCCTCTTTAACCGGAATAAAATAAATATCCCTCCTAAAGATTTACCGCTTCTTTCGGACTCTCAACGATTCCCCGTTTGATCTCCGTAGCGGTCATGTGACCGGCTTGAAACTTCTCGGTCAGGTAATTACAGGCATCCCAGGGATTTACCCTATCCCCGCAGGTGAAGACGTCAACGGCCGCATACCCTAATTCGGGCCAAGTGTGGATAGCCAAATGGGATTCAGAAATTACTACCACTCCACTTACCCCCTGGGGGCTAAACTTATGAAATACATACTCGCGAACCTCAGCACCAGCTTCCAGTGCTGCGTTTACCATTATTTCTTCGACTTTCTTTACATCGTTTAGTAGGTCGAAGCTGCATCCATAAATTTCGCTCAAAACGTGACGTCCCAGAGAGTTTGTCATCTCGTAACCGATGCCCCCTTTTATGCAAAATATGAAGGAATTCGGACCGTTTTTACGGTACCCAAATTCCATCGAATTAAATTTTAACACAATCTTAGGGTTTGTCAACAAATTCTTTGACAGCAAACCTATTTTTCTCCAGGCACCTGTTATTAGCTTTCCCTAGGACGGATAAGCCTATTTTTCCCTAGAATAGAATATGCATTTGCCTGCCTGATTTGCTTCATTAAAGTGGTGTAAACCGGCTTTAAGGCGGATGAGCTATCGGTTCACAGCAGGAATGCCTGCCCCCAGGTCGAATATAATTATCTGAAAAGTTCGACCTTTTTCATGGTTGAATAGAACAAGGAGGTGAAGGCCGGATTGCAACCCTAACTGCAATCCTGGCAAAGTAATGAAAGAACCCATCTGGCAGCCCTCTGAAAGCCGCGTAAAACAGGCAAACCTAAACCGGTTCATTGACCTTGTCAACCAAAAATACGGACTAAACATTACCAATTATGACGACCTCTACGCTTGGTCCGTACGGGACATTCCAACCTTCTGGCAGAGTGTATGGGAATTCAGTTCGATCATCGCATCCGTGCCGGCCAGGGAAACGGTGTCAAATGTGGACCAGATGCTCCAGGCCCGCTGGTTTGAGGGGGCAAGGCTCAACTTTGCTGAAAACCTGCTCCGCTTCCGAGATGACCGGGTTGCGCTGGTTTTTAAAGGGGAGGGCTTGCCCACCCGCCGCCTCACCTATAGCGAGCTCTATACCCAAGTATCCCGGCTCGCTTCTGCCCTGCGCCGGGCAGGAGTAAGTTCCGGGGACCGGATAGCGGGCTTTATGCCCAATATGATAGAGACAGTAGTGGCGATGCTGGCAAGCGCCAGCATCGGGGCAGTCTGGACCTCATGCTCGCCCGACTTTGGCATCAAGGGCGTGCTGGACCGGTTTGGCCAAATCCAGCCGAAGGTGCTGTTTACCGCGGACGGTTACTTCTATGGCGGCAAGCGCCACGACTCCCTGGCCCGCATCAGCAGCATCCTTGAGGAACTTCCCTGCGTACAAAAAGTAGTAGTTGTCCCTTATACGGTCCCGTCTCCGGATTTGAACTCTATCCCCGGGGCTTCCCTCTACCAGGATTTTGCGGCTGCGGGCGAGAACGGTGAAATCCTGTTCGAACAGCTTCCCTTTGATCACCCCCTCTACATCATGTATTCGTCCGGAACAACAGGGGTTCCCAAATGCATTGTGCATGGGGCCGGAGGGACCCTGCTCCAACACCAAAAGGAGCACCTGCTCCATGTTGACTTGAAACGCGAGGATGTGGTCTTCTACTTCACCACCTGCGGCTGGATGATGTGGAACTGGCTGGTTGACACCTTGGCAGCAGGGGTCACCGTCGTCCTGTATGACGGCTCACCCTTTTTCCCTGCTCCCGGAGTACTTTGGCAGCTGGCCCAGGACGAAGGGATAACGGTCTTCGGCACCAGCGCCAAATACCTGGCGGCAGTCGAAAAATCCGGTATCCGGCCGGGTGAAGTATATGACCTGAGCAAACTCAAAACAATTCTATCAACAGGCTCCCCTTTAGCAGTGGAAAGCTATGATTATGTATATCGCCATGTCAAAGAGGACGTTTGCCTGGCCTCGATTACCGGCGGAACAGACCTGATTTCCTGTTTCGCCCTGGCCAATCCCCTGGGTCCTGTGTACACCGGGGAACTGCAGTGCCGGGGATTGGGCATGAAAGTGGAGTGTTTTGATCCACAGGGCAACCCTCTCTTGAACCAGAAAGGCGAGCTGGTCTGTACCGCGCCTTTCCCATCGATGCCCATCTACTTTTGGAACGACCCGGACCAAAGCAAATACAAGAAAGCCTATTTTGACTTTTTCCCGAATGTCTGGCGCCATGGGGATTATATTGAGATTACTTCTACAGGCGGGGTCATAGTCTACGGCAGATCTGACGCCACCCTGAACCCGGGAGGAGTGCGGATAGGCACAGCAGAGATCTACCGCCAGGTAGAATCCCTGCCAGAGGTGGCAGACAGCCTGGTGGTCGGGCAGGACTGGGATAACGATGTGAGGGTCATCCTGTTTGTAAAATTGGCGGAAGGAGTCGCCTTAAGCGAGGACCTGAAAAAGAAAATCAACACCACCATCAGGGAGAACACCACAGCGCGCCACGTTCCCGCCAACATCATTGCCATAAGTGATATTCCTTATACCTTAAACGGCAAAAAGGTGGAGATGGCGGTGCGCAGCGTCATCCACAACGAACCCGTACAGAACCAGGACGCATTGGCCAATCCGGAATCCCTGGATTTGTTTAAAGACCTGCCTGAACTTAAAAATTAAAGGCTTGAAGCAGGGGAACCCCCCTGCTTCTTTCTTGTGGTTCTTGCTTTATATTGCCGCGCGACAGCGAAAGTCAGCGAATTCGAGCTGTGGTTTCAAAATATCAAGTCCTGGCAGAAAAAATCCGCAAAGAACCGAACAGATATCGCTATCTGTTGAAGTGACCTTGTGTGAGTGGAAATTGCGATTTAACTCCGTCTGGAAGCACAGAAAAGACCTGTCAAAGTTATCATTAGACAGGTCTTTTTGCAAAGTTTTGTTGCAATCCCAAAACCCTAGTATACTACTGGTCGGAGCGACACGACTTGAACGTGCGGCCTCTACCACCCCAAGGTAGCGCTCTACCAAACTGAGCTACGCCCCGAATACGATATTCGATATTCGAAATTCGATATTCGAATTGCAAGAAATGCTCCTTCGAAAACCAAACAAGAACATCCTATTGAGAAACAAAAGAACTAGGCCGCAAGTTCGAACCACGAACCACGAACTACGAAATAAACTGGTCGGAGCGACACGACTTGAACGTGCGGCCTCTACCACCCCAAGGTAGCGCTCTACCAAACTGAGCTACGCCCCGAATGCAATGTCACAATGGGTATTATAATAGATTCGCGGGTATAATGCAACAAGTGAAACAGCCAATAAAAATGCTGCTAGATGATTATATTCTTAAAAAGCAGGATTTTCAACCTTAAATTATTCCAGTTAATTTTGTCCGATCAATTCAACCTTTTTGACGCCCACCAAGCTGCCCAGAGAGGTAAGCAAGTCTTCAGGATTGCCTACCATGCCTGCCGTTTCAATCGATACCGAGACGTTTGCTACCCCTTGCAGCGGTATGCCCTGGTTGATGGTCAGAATGCTGGCCTTGGCGTTGGCAATGGTGCCAAGGACCTGGGACAAAATCCCCGTGTGGTGCTCCAATATCAGTGAGATGGTGATGATTTTTTCCTTGCTGGCTTGATAAAAAGGAAAGACCCCGTCCTTATACTTGTAGAAAGCGCTGCGGCTTAGCCCTACGACGTCAACCGCTTCGTTAACAGTTAAGGCTTCCCCTTTGATCAACAGCTCTTTAGCGTGGGCAGTTTTCAGGATGGCTTCCGGCAGAATTTCCTTAGCCACAATAAAAAAATCTTTACTTAAGTCTTTTTGTTTTGCGCGAATCAATATTACCCACCTCAATCGCTTACTGGCTTCATTATACCATTTCAAAGACAACAAGCAAAGCGCACCGCTTTTTTCCCAGGCGCGCTTTTTGGCAAAAAGGAAAACGGTCCATTGTAGGACCGCTTAAATTATTATGCAAATTAGGCCGCCGCTTCCCTCGTTGACGATTCTTTGCAGGGTGTCGGCAAGTTTCTGCTGGGCGTTTTCCGGCATGCGGTAGAGTTTGTTTTGTACTCCTTCTCTGACAAGGTCTTGCAGGGACTTGCCAAAGATATTTGACTGCCAGAGTTTTTTGGGGTCCGCTTCGAATTCATCCAGCATGTACCGGACCAACTCTTCACACTGTTTTTCGGTACCTATAATTGGAGTTATTTCGGTAGTGATATCGGCCCTGATAATATGCAGGGACGGTGCGCTGGCTTTTAGCTTAACTCCGAACCTGCCTCCCTGCTTGATTAGTTCAGGTTCCTCCAGGATCATTTCATCAAGCGCCGGAGTTACCACTCCATAACCGTTGTTCTGAACCTCTGCCAGGGCGCCGGACATTTTGTCATATTCCCTTTTGGCTTTGGTATAATCCCGCAGGATTTTCAGTAAGGTATGATCACCCTCAATTTCAATTCCTACCATTTCCTTCAAGACCTGATCAAACAGACCCTCAACAACAGTTACTTCAATGTTGGCGACGCCGGTGCCCAGGTTCATTTCCTGGAGGACAACATCCTGCACATACTCGTAAGCTGCCAGCTTATCCAGGATGCCGTCTATATCCCGCAGCCTGCTTACTTCAGACGTGGCCGCCTGGACAGCCTCGGTAAAGCCTTTGCGCAGGTAATGGACTTCCTCCAGTTCGTCTATCCAGCGGGGCAGATTGATATTGACTTCCGCTACTGGAAATTCGTACAGGACTTCTTCCATGATCTGCATAATGTCATCCTGGGTGAGTTCAGCGCAGTCCATGGGCAGGACAGGCACGCCATATTTGTCTTCCATTTCCCTAGCCAGTTCGATGGTGTTTTCGGCAAAAGGACGTTCGGTGTTCAGCACGACTACAAAGGGTTTATCTAAAGCCTTGAGTTCTGAAATTACCTTTTCCTCGGACTCCAAATAGCTATCCCTGGCAATATCGGTAATAGACCCATCGGTAGTGATCACAATGCCGATAGTGGAATGATCTGTGATTACTTTGCGGGTGCCGATTTCTGCTGCATCCTGAAAGGGAATCGGCTCATCGCTCCAAGGGGTCCGAACCATGCGGGGTCCTTCTTCTTCTTCGTAACCCAGCGCTCCGGGTACCGCATAACCTACGCAGTCCACAACCCGCACATTCATGACTATGCCGTTACGCACATTGATTTCAACAGCATCGGCGGGGATAAACTTCGGTTCAGTAGTCATAATGGTCCTGCCCCCACCGCTCTGAGGCAGCTCGTCTTTAGCCCTTTCGCGGTCATACATATCTGTGATATTGGGCAGGACCAACAAATCCATAAATTTCTTGATGAAGGTGGACTTTCCGGTCCGGACGGGTCCTACTACACCCAGGTAGATATCACCACCGGTGCGCTCGGTGATGTCCTTGAAGATGTCAACTTTCTCCATTAACTGATTTCCCTCCTTTTGAATACCTTTTGGAAAGGGGTAGGCCCCCACCCTTCACTTACATCCCCCCTGACCACAAATGCGGCAAACCATTCCGAAGCTGGACTAGCAATGGTTAAGCAGTATAAATATATGAAAAGAGGGTAGGAATATTACCAATTTTTCTATCTTCCGGGCTGTCGCAGCACTGAGGTAAAAGAAAAACCCGCACGCTCTGTTACGGGTCTTAAGCACAAAAATTTGATTCTCCCAAGAAAATAAAACTTTTCATCTATTCTCATTAATTTTATTTTATCCAACCGTGAGACACTTCTACAAGTGGGAGTGGTTCCCCATGCTCTGCTTCGGTGGGGGTAGACTCCCCCACCGAAGTCTCGAGGTTCAACTTTAGTTGAACGAGTTCACTCCGGAATCGTACTATGCCTTGCTTAAGTTTTTTTACTGAATGACCGGAGCGACGTAGGGCAGGGTTTTCGCCAGCAGCCACACCATGAAAATGACCACAGGGGCATGGAAAATGAGTTGGAGAATTGAATAACCGGCTAGATCCCTGGCTTTGATGCCCATCAGGCCCATGAGCGGGAGCATCCAGAACGGATTGATGAAGTTGGGCAGGGCTTCCGCGGCATTGTAAACCTCAACAATCCAGCCCATGTTCACGTGCAGCTGCTTCGCTGCCTCCAGGACGTAGGGCGCCTCAACTATCCACTTGCCGCCGCCGGAAGGCAGGAAGAGCCCCAGAATCGCGGAATAAACCCCAACAATCGGGGCCAGGGTGCTCTGGCTGGAAATGGAGACGAAAAACTTCATAATTACATCATTGAGGCCTGAACCCATCATCACGCCAAAAATACCGGCATACAGGGGGAATTGGATCAGCACACCACCCACAGCAGGTATGGATTTGGCGGTTGAGGTCAGGAAGGCTTTGGGAGTCCAGTGCAGCAGCATCCCCAGCATCAGGAACATAAAATTATAAGTGTTTAAGTCAAGCGCCGCCAGTCCGCCTTTTGTGCTGAAGGTGTTGAACAGGTACACAGCGCCTACAGCAACCAGGAACAGGTTTAAAATCGGGCTGTACTCCAGCCACTCGCCCGGTTTTTCCCGTTTCGGAATCACGTTTTCAAGGCCGTTCCCATAGTTGATGCCGGCCATTTCCGCTGTCTTAGCCCTGCCGGCCGCAGGAGCTGAGAAGTATGCGATAGTCACCGAGAGTACGGTCAGCACTATTATCATTACCAGATTCTGCCAGGTAAAAATGGTCTGGGACATGGGAATTACTCCGCTGATTTTATACAGTGCCGCCGGAATTGACGACTTCGTGGTCATCAGGAGCGGCGCCGAGGAGGAAAGGCCAAGGGCCCAGATGCTGCCCAACCCCAGGTAGCCCGCCGCGCCCATGGCCCGGTAGTCTGCCTGTATTTTTTTGCTAATTTCTTTAATCAAAATGCCGCTGAAAATCAAACTGAAACCCCAGCTAATGAGGGATGTGGCCATGGCAAAGAAAGCTACAAAAGCGACGGCTCCCTTGGCGGTTTTGGGAATGGTTGAG
This sequence comes from Bacillota bacterium, assembly GCA_021811155.1. Lineage (GTDB taxonomy): Bacteria > Bacillota > Desulfitobacteriia > Desulfitobacteriales > JAJXUE01 > JAJZPO01. Next base: position 16,023 of record JAJZPO010000040.1, read on the forward strand.
AGGACTTCGATCAACTTATGCACAGGCTTTGAGGTGGCAACGACAAAACCGGTAATAATTATAAAGGACATCTGCATGGCAAAGGGCACCAGATCCCAGAACCTGCCGCCGAAATCATTGCCTATCTGGCTAACGCTCCGCCCCATCAACAGTGCGGCTATGACGGTTACAACCACTGCCGCAGCAGCAAAAACATAGGCGTCAGGAAACCATTTTTCACTCCAGTCCGCCAGGCCTACCCCCATCCGGGCCAGTAATCCGCTTTCTTCTTTTGCCTTGGATTGATTCTGTTTAACCCCCAGATCTGACATAATCCCACAGCTCCTTTCATCAGTCTCTGTCAACTGTAATTAGTTGCATAGAAATACTCTTCGGCCCTCCTCCCTTTGGTTTGTTTCAGAAAATACTCATTATTCCGACACTTATGCTCCAGAGCAATATCCATGCCAAAAGCCCGCGGCCTTATGCAGGCGGGAAAAACAATACCCCCGGCCCTTTATCCGGGCGGGGGTGTGAAAGTTATGCACACCATGTGCGCAGAGAATTGCGCAGTAAATCCCAAACAACTAGTCCAAGCCGTATGCCTGAATCTTATAAATCAATCCCCTGCGGGAAATCTGCAAAAGTTTTGCGGCATGGGCCCGGTTTCCCCTGGTAAGCTTCAAGGCCTCAACTATATGCGCTTTCTCCGCCTCCGCCAGCACCTCCCGCAAAGGCATGAACCCTGTGACTGTTCCAGGCTGGGGTTCAAACGCATCTTCCCCGCTGGTGTTTAGCGGCAGGTGTTCCGGCAGGATTACCCTGGAATTGCTCATGGTTACGGCGTGTTCTACTGCATTTTCCAGTTCCCGCACATTGCCGGGCCAGGCATAACGCTTAAAGATATCGAGCGCTTCGGGCGAGAAAATCATCCCCGCCCGCCCGTTCTCAGAGGCAAACCGGGCCAGGAAATATTCAGCCAGCAGAGTTATGTCATCTCCCCGCTCCCGCAGCGGCGGCATCTGGATCAATATGACATTCAGGCGGTAGTAGAGGTCAGGGCGAAAGCGGTTTTCGCTGGCCTCCACCAGCAGGTCCCGGTTGGAGGCCGCGATTACGCGCACATCCGCGGTAAAGGTTGTGGTGCCTCCTACCCGTTCAAACTGGCGTTCATGGAGGACTCTGAGCAGCTTGACCTGCAGGGCCAGATCCATCTCGGAAATTTCATCCAGGAAAATGGTCCCTCCTTCCGCCAGTTCGAATTTGCCTGGCTTTTGGCTCACTGCCCCGGTAAAGGCGCCCTTTTCGTGGCCGAAGAGCTCGCTTTCCAGCAAGCCCTGCGGGATGGCGCCGCAATTCACCTGGATAAAGGGTTTTTGCCAGCGTTCACTGCTATAGTGTATGGCTTTGGCCACCAAACCCTTGCCTGTGCCGCTCTCACCGACCAGCAGCACCGTAGCCTTGGAGTTGGCCACCCGTCCGATGCTCTTGTATACTTCCTGGACCTTGGGGCTTGTACCAATAAGCTGGTAGGGTACTTCCTGGCTTAAGGTCTTGACCTCCTGCTTCAGGTACTCTACCTCCCGGGCCAGCGAGCGCATGTGCAAAGCGCGCCCGACCAGGATTTTCACTTCATCTACGTCAAAAGGCTTGGTGATGTAATCGAAAGCCCCGTGTTTCATGGCCTCCACTGTAATTTGGGCGCTGCCGAAGGCCGTCATCAGGATCACGGGCAGTTCGGACGCAAAGCCCTGGATACGGTAGAATGCCTGCAATCCGTCCAATTGGGGCATCCGCACATCCAACATGACTACATCATAGCTTGTTTCCCGCACTTTATTGACCGCATCCAGACCGTTGTCCACCACATCGACGTGGTAACCCGCCTTGGTTAAAACGGTTCTCAGCACTAGGCGCAGGCTTTCTTCATCATCCGCCACCAGTATACTTGCTTTACCCGTCACTGAGATCTTCCCTCCCCTGATCCGTCTCACACCCGGAAGCATTAGGCAAGAAGACAGTGAAGGTACTCCCCTCACCCTGCCTGCTCTCGACTTCAATATGCCCATGGTGGATTTCAATAATCTTGCTGCTCACTGCGAGGCCAAGACCCGTACCGCGGTCTTTGGTGGTGAAAAAGGGGTCAAAGATGCGGGACAGGTTTTCCGGCCCAATCCCTTCGCCTGTATCAGTAATTGCAATTTTTATACCACCGGGTACGGACTGGGTAACAACCCTTACCTCGCCGCCATGTCGAGGCAGGGCCTGTATCGCGTTCAAGAGCAAATTCACCAGCACCTGCTTAATAAGTCCTGCATCGACGGAAAACGGTCCTGCCTTGGGGTCGAACTCTTTTGCCAAAGATACAAGGTCTTTTTTCATGCTGGGCTCAAGCAGGGCCAAGGTCTCGGCGACCAGTTCATTCGGGTTGACCTGCGAGATGTAGTTGGTGGACGGCCTGGCAAAGTACAGCAGGTCCTCCACAATACCGTTTAAGCGGTTGACTTCTTTGATGATTACGTCGCCGAACTGACGGGACGGATTGTCTGCGGGCAATTCGGCGAGCAAAATTTGCACACTGCCGGAAATGGCCGTGAGCGGGTTGCGGATTTCATGGGCAACACCTGCAGCCAACTCCCCCACCGCTGCCAGACGGTCAACCCGTGACACCCGGTCTTCGAAAACTTTCCGTTCAGTCAGATCTTTAAACACGACCACTGCTCCCAGAATGCTTTCCCCGTTATTCAAGAGAGACGTGCTGACGCTCAAAGGAACCGCAACTCCGTCCGGACGGGGAAACTCGATTTCGTAACTGATGAAGCTCTCGCCTGTACGCAAGGTTTCCAGCAGCAGGCTGTGAAAATTCACGTGCTGAGGCATGATATCCGCATAGGAGACCCCGATCATGTCCCCGGACAGGCCCGTTATCCGGGCAGCCGCATCATTAATGGCTGTCAGCCTGCCTTCTATGTCTATGGTAATAATTCCGTCCGCCATGCTTTGCATAATGATTTCCGTATGGGAACGGGTGTCCGTCAGACTTTGCGCCATTTCGTTTATGGCAGCGGTGATTTCACCAAATTCCGCCCGGGTGCGCGGCAGGCGGTGGCTTAAATCGGTCCGCAGCTTTCTCAGTCCATCAATGATCCGCTGCACGGAATTGAAAACCCCATTGGCCAAAGGCAGGGCGATAGCCAGGCCCAGGAAGAGCGCCACCCCCAAGGCCAGGTACATAAATGCTTCCATTGCCTGGATCTGCTTATCGACGCTTTCAATCAGTTCGTTGGCCCAAACATATCCGATCACCCGGCCGCTCCGGACCATTGGGACCATAGCGTTCAGGATGTTGCCCCTCACCATCGGGCCTGTGACTGCCAAGGGAATTCCCTTGGCCATAACTTCGCGTCCCTTGTGTTCGGGTCCAATCGACTGACCTATCTTATCCTGGTATTCGGAACTTGGGCCATAAGTAATGATGCTGTCCAGGTCCCGGGAATAATAACCCACGCCCACACCGGGGTTTGCTGCAGCTAGCTGGTCAGTCACCTGTGCAAGCCTGGCGTTCAGGAGGCGGATCTTCTCATCCCGTGAGGCGTTCTCTTTGTCCGCTGGCAGCAAGCTGTCAAAGTCTCCGGACAACGCGTTGTCAAGAGAGCGGGCAATGCCAAAGAGCTTGTTCTCTTTTTCCAGGAGCAGTGCCTTCTCCGCCCTGTTAATCAGCAAATAGCCGCTGCCCACAAGCGGCAAGGCTACGGCGACGGCCAGGATCAACATTAATTTGAGCCTCATGCTTACAGACTTCATGCTACCCCCAGGAATGCTTTGTTCTACACAGTATATCATTTTTCGCCGTAGGCGGCGAGAATACTGCTGCTCCAAAACAAAAAGCCAGGGCATACCGCACATGGGTATTCACTGACTTTTCAAATCCTGATACAGGTCCTGTACGCATAATATCCAGTTCCTAGAGTTTCCACTCTTGGTTTGTGACCACTTCTTCTATCTCATGGGTTTTGCCCCGCTGCATCAAATTCTTTACTCCCTGATAGGGGCTTGCTCCTTCGAACAAGACCCGGTACGCCTGCTCTACTATCGGCATTTCCACCTGATGTTTTTGGGCCAGAAAATAGGCCCCCTTGGTGGTCCTCACTCCCTCAACCACCATGCCCACCTCTTCAAGCACTTGTGCCAAGGGCTTTCCCTGGCCCAGCAGGATTCCGGCCCGGCGGTTGCGGCTATGCATGCTGGTGCAGGTTACAATCAAATCCCCCACCCCGGTCAAGCCGGCAAAGGTGAGAGGATTGGCCCCCATGGCAATCCCCAGGCGTCCGATTTCGGCCAGGCCGCGGGTCATCAGGGCGGCTTTGGTATTGTCTCCGAAACCCAGGCCGTCTGCAATGCCCGTGCAAAGGGCGATGACATTTTTTAACGCCCCGCCTAATTCCACTCCGGTTACATCCGGATTGGTGTAAACCCGCAAGCTTGGGGTCATAAAATAATCCTGCACCTGTTCCGCTAAACTACGCTCACTGCAGGCGGCAACTATCGCAGTGGGAGCATCCAGGCCGACCTCCTCGGCGTGGCTCGGTCCGGATAGCGCCACAGGCTCCACACCGGGCAGTTCTTGCCTCAGCACCTGTGACAGGCGCAGATAAGTTCCCTCTTCGATACCCTTCGCCGTATTGACCACAACCGCGCCGGATGGCAGGAGAGGCTGCAGCATTCTGGCAGTATCCCTCACTGCATGGGAGGGAACCGCGAGAACAACCAAACCGGCCTTGTGCAGCGTTAAAGCAAGATCCGAGGTGGGAACTACACCCGCCGGAAATTCAACTCCCGGCAGGTACCGCTTGTTTTGCCTGGAAGATCCGAGCTGGGCCATTATTTCCGGTTTGCGCCCATATAGATAGACTCGATAACCTTTCTTTGCCAATACTACCGCCAAGGCCGTACCCCAGCTGCCGGCGCCCAAAACCCCAACTTTTTGCATACCCACCTCCGCTTTTACCATATCCCATGAGGACGGTTCTAACGTCCTTTCGCTCCATTTGGCTTTACTGCGTGACCTGGCATACTGAGTGCGGCTACCCTACGGCTTCGCACGCCAACCAACCTTAGGCTCTTTCCCATCCCGAATACGCTTAAGGTTCTCCCAGTGGCGGTAAACCACTAAAGCTGTACCGCAGACAGTAAACAGCATATAAGCCCTTTGGTCCTGCAGCAGGATAGCCGCCAAAGTGGCAGCCCCCGCCCCAATTACAGAGCCCAGGGAAACGTAACCGCTCAGAAACGTAACGGCAAAGAACACCGCGAGGGTAATCAACGTTGGTACAGGCATCAGCCGCATAATCACCCCTGCTCCCGCCGCCACTCCTTTGCCGGTAGGCCGGAAACCAAAAAAGGGGTTCCAACTATGCCCTGCCAGAGCGAGGATGCCCGTAGCGATCGCCAGCCATGGCCCCCAGACCGCGCCTCCGACAGCCAGCCCGATTTGAGCCGCCAAAAGCCCCTTAAAAAAATCTCCCAAAAAAACCAGGAGCCCCAGCCGCTTGCCAAGCACTCTGAAAGCGTTGGTAGTACCCATGTTGCCGCTGCCATGCTTGCGGATATCTATGCCCTTATAGCGTCCTGCCAGGTAAGCAAAGGGAATAGCCCCCACCAAATAACCGGCCAGCAGAGCAGTTACCAGGTTCAATTATCCTTCCTCCTCTTTTCTTTGTCTGACAATCATCCGGATCGGGCTTCCCTCAAAGCCGAAATTTTGCCGCAGTTGATTTTCCAGATGGCGCTGATAGGAGAAGTGCATCAATTCAGGGTCATTGACGAAGAACACAAAAGTAGGAGGCTTGACCCCTGCTTGCGTGACAAAGAGAATCTTCAGCCTGCGTCCTTTGTCCGTGGGCGGCGGTGTCAGGCTGACCCATTCCCGCACCAGGGAGTTTAGTGTGCCGGTTGACACGCGCATGGCATTTTGTTCAGCCACAAAGTCAACCAGCTCCAGAACTTTTCCCACCCTCTGCCTGGTTTTTGCCGAAATAAACAGCACAGGGGCATAAGCCATATAGCCAAGTCCTTCCCGCACATCGCGTTCGAACTTGTTCATGGTCTTTTCGTCTTTTTCAATCAAGTCCCATTTGTTGACAATGAGAACGATCCCCTTGCCCGCTTCATGGGCATATCCGGCAATTTTCGTGTCCTGCTCAGTTACCCCCTCAACTGCGTCCAGGAGCATCAACACCACATCAGACCTGTCTACTGCCCGCAGGGAACGGACCACGCTGTACCTTTCCGTGGGTTCATCGATTTTTCCCCGGCGCCGCATGCCTGCAGTGTCGATGAGAATATACCCTTTTCCTTCCCGTCGGAAAGGGGTATCGATGGCATCCCGGGTGGTACCGGGGACATCACTGACGATAACCCTTTCCTGGCCGAGCATAGAATTGACCAGGGACGATTTGCCCACATTGGGGCGCCCGATGACCGCAATTTTGATGATGTCCGGTTCAATATCATCGCTCCCGGTTTCCGGGAAGAGACTCACAACCCGGTCGAGCAGATCGCCGGTATTAAGCCCGTGAGCGGCTGACACCGGTACCGGGTCGCCCAGGCCCAGGTTGTAAAATTCGTAGATTTCGGCAGCTGCACCCCTGAAATTCTCGACTTTATTGACTGCGACGACCACAGGGGTCTTACCCCGCCTGAGGGTTTGGGCCAGAGCTGCGTCATCAGGTGTAATTCCGGTTTTCACATCCACTACAAAGACGATTGCATCGGCTTCCTGCATGGCCAGTTCAGCCTGTTTTTTCATTTGGGATGCGATGGAGTTTTCCTCCAGGTTGAATTCTATCCCGCCGGTGTCAATCATGGTAAATTTTCGTTCCAGCCATTCCGCATCGGCGTAAAGCCTGTCGCGGGTAACCCCGGGCTTATCCTCCACAATGGCAATCATGCCTCCGGCTATGCGGTTAAACAACGTAGACTTTCCGACATTTGGCCGTCCCACTATGGCTACAACTGGTTTTGTCATGTATTATCACCCCGTTCGGTTTCAGGTAAGGGCTGTCCCAATAGTTTTGCCAAAAAATCATAGCCTGAGGCTTCCGCCGCAATCAGTTTTGCCCCGAGCCGCTGCGAAACCTCCGCCAAACTAAGGTCATCCAGGAACACGCTTTCTCCGGCCTTGAGCATTGCCCGTGGAATGAGCACCTCTGCCCCCCCGCACTCAGGCAGCGCTGCCAGCAAGTCTGACCCCGTAAGCAAACCGGCCACAGTCACGCTAGGACCAAAAAACCTGTTGGGCGCCACATCCAGGCTGGCCTCCAAACCCTGAACCGCCCGGCAAACCGCTGCGAGCAGACGGGTCATGATCTTGGCAGCAGAGACCCCGGTTACCACTCTCACTTTCCTGAGCTCGATTTTCTTTGGCGCCAGGGGCAGCACAGCTTCAACCTCATCTATAAAGAGCCGTGTCAGGCCCACCCCGTTTTCCAGTTGGGGAAAGTCATCATATTCGGCTGCCACAGGGAAGTCCAGATCTGCTTCGACATAAAACTCATCCGAGAAGTACAAAAAGTTTACGCCAAACCGGCTGCGGCAATCAGCCTGCCAGCCGGCACCGGTCAGAATCACCCGCCGGGCGGAATCAGGCGTAAAGCGCTCCAGGCTGGCCAGGTTTTGCCTGAAGCTTGTCAGCCCCACCGGGACAACCGCCACAGACTGCACCTTGGGCCATAGGCTGCTCAAATCCTGAACAGTCCTGGCCAGGATTTCTCCGTCATTAATCCCGGGTACCAGCACAACCTGGGTATGAACAGTAATTCCCGCTTCAGCCAGCGATTTGAGTTGGGCCATGATCTCCCCGGCCCGGGGATTCTGCAGCAGCTTTCGCCGCACATCCGGGTCCGTGGCGTGCACAGACACATAAAGCGGGCTTAAATGCAGGCGGATAATGCGCTGAAAGTCTTCATCACTCAAATTGGTCAGGGTGATGAAGCTGCCCTGGGTAAGAGATAACCGGTAGTCGTCATCCTTTTCGTAAAGGCTTGACCTCATACCGGCAGGCATCTGGTCGACAAAGCAAAACATGCACTTGTTGCGGCACCGTTTCGTACCCTGAGCGGAGACCGATCTAAACTCCACGCCAAAGTCTTCCTGGGGTTCCTTGTCCAGCTCAAGCCGCCAAAGTTCCCCTTGGTTGTTGATGACCTCTATCTCCAGGTAATCATCACTGCTCAAAAACTGAAAGTCTACCAAATCTTCTACGTCCACTCCGTTGATGCGGACAATCCTGTCCCCGGGCTCGATCTCCATTTCTGCGGCGACGCTTCCCGGTCTAACCTCGGCCACTTCAAGACCTGGCCCAGACCCCATAATTTTTCCTCCCTGCCCAGAGATTTCCCCCCCAATTATCTAATAATCGTTATGCCGCGTCAAGGCAAAGTCCCCTAGGACCTTGCGCAGTCAGATTTTCAACCTGGCCCGGGCTCCGCGCAGTTCCGGGCCGGCCGGACTTGCGGCCTTTTGGGGTTCAGCTGAATCAGCCAGCTTCTTTTTTACCTCAACCACCACTTGTTCAATTCTATCCTGTCGCTGCGAAGCGGAAAATTCGGTCCAGATTTCTCCCAGCCACGTGAGAGGGACCAGACGCTCCAGTACGGCCCCAACCCCGAAGGAAACCTTGCCCAGGGGAGTTAGGTCTGTCAGGATCAGGTTCCCGTCAGGGATTCCGTAAAGTTTGGCAAATTCCCTCATTATCTTGGGAATCAGTTCATTTTCATAAAGAACACCCAGGGTATACACCTTGGTTCCGGCAGAGTCGGTTCCCCAAAAGCGCAGGGTGCCTGCCGGGACTTTGTTGCGGGACGCTTTGCGCCGATCTTGTCCTAGATGCTTGGAGGCAGCAAAAGCAGCTTGCTGGTCCCCGGTATAGTCACAGTAGACTACTACCTTGGTGTTCCTGGGCTTTAAATCAGACTGCTCTGCCGGGCGCAGGCCGCTCTTTACCCGGTTCACCAATTTTACCAGCTGGGGAAAGGCTAGCCTTGTGCCCCAGGTTACTATAGGCTTGCCCAACGGGGCCAGGCCTAGCCGGCGTGAGGTAAAACCGCCGATTACCATTGCCAGATTGACATAGGGCATCGGGTTTACCAATTGAAAATCTTCGCGTGGTATGCCGAAAACTTGAGCTAAACCGCTCAGGGCCCGTATTACCGGCTTGGCCATGTTCCGCCTGCCTGCTACATATACATGATGGCCCAATTCGTCCGTGCCAACAAAAAACAAAGCGCCGTGGTCCTTTTTGACCTGGGCATCGTAATACGGCAGCTTCCATAATTCCTTGGCGCAAGGGGTTTGGCCGCAATTAATAAGCCCCAGGTGAATCGCAGCCGCTGTAACAGAGGAATGAGACCCACCGTAGCAGTTATAAATTATATTCATTCCTGCCACCCCCAACACAAGATCATCAGGCTCCGCTCAGGCTATTCCGAAGGCATAAGCTCTTCACTCTGCTCCGTGCCGTTTTGATCGCGCGGCGAAGCCGCAGCGGCCCCAAGCGAGGCTTGTTTTGTTTGCCAACGTTTTCCCCATAGTGATTTTACGTGCTCAATTGCTTGAATCGAAGCTGATGCAGAGAGGACAGAGAGGCTCATGGTATTCCAAATAAGGTCACCGGGGAGTTCCAGGAAGGCTTTGACCTGCAAGGTAAAGGTTGTCTCAAAATAGCGGATCAGGACTACCAGGATGCAGCCACCAACAATTCCCAGGCCAGCGCCATAAACAGTTCGTCCGAGAAGTAAGGCGATAACTGCTGCCATTGGCACGGAAAAAAACAGGGGATAGGGCAAAAGCCCGGGTTCCAGGTCTAGCAAAGCTGCAAGGCAATAGATAAGGACACAAATAGCCAAAGTAACCAGACTGGCTCTGTACCTGTCTTCCGCCGGAGCCTGCAGCCACAGGACAGCGGCCATCAGCAGCGGAATCAGGCTGTGCCCTGCGTTTAGGAGGACTTGCACCCCTTTAGGAGCAGGCAGGGGCACCATCAAAAAGCTTCCCGCCAGCACACCTGCCAGCCCCAAGACCATTACCCTGTACTTAGCTGTTTCAAACCTGATTAAGCCGCTGCCGATCAAAACGAAGTATACCAAGACAGCCAGCGAGCCAAGGGGAAAATCCATCTTTCGACTCCCTTCAAGCAATTAGCAATCACAATCTAGTGTTCCACTTAAAGGGCTAAATATTACGTGAAAAGAAAAACCGGCTTGCGCCGGTTTAAAGGAATTCAGAATTCAGGAGTCAGAATTCAGACTCCCATGCCGCTGCGCGGCATCACTGATGCATGAAACAAGGGCTGGTTAGCCGCAGGGTCGGTTGATATATCCGGAGAGCGCGATTTATTTTTGTCGACCCTTCTTTGCGCGGAGCGTTTGTTAGGAAGGGTCGGCAAAACTACATGAGCG
>JAJZPO010000041.1 GCA_021811155.1 Bacillota bacterium
CCGATCCCCTAAATAATCCTTCAAAACCCTTTGCCTCTTGTTGTCCAGGTACCACCTTCCAGAAAATACGGAAATGGTTCTCCTTGTATGTCAAGGACGGCTTGTATTTCGCTATCTCAGAATACATAGCATCATCGGCACGCTGGTATTCATCAGCCAGAGCCTGCAGTTCAGGGTTTTTTTGCGCCATTCCCCTCTTGAACCGGTCGAGGAATTCAATCTGCTCCCGTTGGGGCATTTTGTTAAACATATCCTTGATTCCGGACATGGTCCGCTCAGCTACAAATAATTCTTTATCCCTAAGGCCCTTGAACCTCATAACAGCGTTTAGTGCGGGCTCAGAGATGGTGGAGCGTGGGAACAGCAAACCCCTGATAGAGTTAAAGGTATCTCTTATGCCATGGACGGTACTCTTGCTTTTGGGCAAAACATCTTCATCCACAAACTGCCTAAGGCCGGGGATTATACTGGAATCAAGAGTTACATCCCTGGCTGTAGCCACTTCACGCAATGGGGTGGTTGTTGCCTGTTTAAGAGGATTGCCATGTAAGCCCAATTCCGGATAGGCCTTCAATTCGGGAGAAACGGTGAGACCCACCGTATTGGCTTGTCCAGAAGAGCGACCGTTAAGGTTGGGCTTTAAATCAAAACCCGGTGCGGCTGCAGATTGGGGTTTAAGTGTTGGGGACACATCATTGGTTAATTTAATCTCATCCAATGGTACAGCGCTCTTGGATCCTGCAACATTAACGTACTGCCTACCATTAAATTTGCCGGTATACCCCGTTACCTCAACAGGATAGTCAATGCCATTGTTGGACCAAACCGCCTTGCCCGTCAAAACAGGGGGCTTGACTTCTGCTGTCATAGTTCTAGTCAACTGAGGAACCCTCAATTTTACGTCACCAGGCCCGGGCAGAACACCCGCTGCCCTTCCCAGTTGCGCACGCGGAGGGGTGAGCTTGAATATCTGACTAGGTTCCTTCATTGATGCTTCCAAGTTTGCTGTGAGCTGTGGAAGATCATAGCCGGTCTTGGCCTTGATGTCGGCAAAGGCATGTTCTATGGTTGTCCCGGCAGGGTATGCGGCTAATACGTCATTATGCCCGATGTAATTCTGCGCAGCTTGTATGCCTTCCTGGAGGGCGTCTAAAGCCTTTTGCTCAGGGGTAACTACACGTAGGGGGCCAATGGGTTTAGGTGGCGCTATAGTGGCAGAAAGAGGCGTTTCTGTCGCCATGGCAGGTTGTACTTCGGGAAGTCTACCGGCCCGGATAGATGAAATAAAATCCCCGCCTATCTTGCCAATAATCTTCCCTGCTCCGCGCATTGCGGCGCCCCCCAGTGCGATCATAGGCGTTTGTTTTTCCTGATCTATCAACCCTTGGACAAAGTTTTGCGGTCTGCCACCGCTATTCGCCAATGCATTCAGAGGAGCCACGGTTGAAGCATATGCTGCAGCATCCTTAATGCCGCCACTAATAATTGGCACTAATGGCTTAGGCAATGCTTCTGCAGCCTTGGCTACGGGGGCAAGTTTGGACAGAGGTGCAAGGACTGTTCCTGCCACCTTTTCGCCTAGCATCCAAAGAGGTAAATCGACTGCCTGGGGCAAAATAAATCCCGCAACCTTCTGTGCAGTATTTTGCGGCACAAAGGGCTTCGGTGCTGCCGGTATGCCGTAGGGAAGTTTCCCCTCTTGCTCAGCCTGGTTATAGGATGCTTGGGCTACCTGGTGAGCAAATGCCATAACAGGTTTAACTACGGTTGCATCCCCTACAGCTGGCAGAGCAGCTCTAATGTCAGATACCAGGGACCCAAGCCTATCCCAAATAGAAGGGTGCCATTGGCGGATTGTCGCCGGTCCAAGTAGTGCAGTCGTAGTGGAAACGGGAGCCGGGGCTGGATTCGAATCTGTAGCTACAGGCTTTGGAAGGGTTATTTGCGGGAAATACTTCATTTCAGGGTGAGAATCGATCCGAACAATAGAAGGTATGGGCTTGGCAGTTGGCTGGTCCTCAAGACCGAAGGTATATCTTTTGGGTTCAGGGTCATCTAAGCCAAAAGTATATCGTTGTGGCAATTACTCCACCCCCTCTAGATTTGCCACGGTTTTTTGCCCCATGGCATCCCCATGTTGTTTAGATCCCGGACTTTGTTTTCCGCCTGCTGCTGGTCTTCCTTCATCTTGGCTAGTTGTTGCCCAAGGTAAATGCGCCTAATCTGCTTTTCAATATCATCCACGCTTACCCCATCACCTTCAAAGTGCGGGGCATTTTGATAAAGCAGGCCGAGGGCATCGTTGATGCTATAACCTTTGTCTGCCAGGTCCTGAGCCCATTGATAAGCTGCAGCTGTGTTTTGTTGTCTGATTTGACTTGTCGAAAGGGCTGCCGGTTGTTTAAGCATTAGAACCACTCCTTTTAACTTGCTTGATCTTTTTCTTTGCCAATTCCTGAAAACAACTTCTTCCAAAACAGTTCTCGTTCTTCCACTTCCCGCTGCCGCTTCTGCCGCTTCTGCCGCTCTTTGTCCCATTCCTCCTGCGTCATGCTTGCTCCCTTGGGATCTTTGGTCTTGCGAATGCCATTGAAGCAAAATGGACAGTAAATATTGAGCCAGGCGCGGTTTGGGCATTCCTCCCGGAAACAGCCGAGAGGTGCTGCCGGTCTTAGAAGAAATCTCTTCTTGCAGTGGAGACAGGTTATTTCTTCAGGAATCTTGTCCCCACAGACAGGACAGAAATGCTCGGCCATAAGTGGGTTGGATATTAGTGTTATGGCGTTTCCTTCGCCTACGTCCGAGTAACCGAATGAAGCCATACGTTCAAGCAGCTGGTTATGGGTGATTATTTGACGTGGGCCAAGGGCCGAACAATGTTGGTATATGTGCCTATCGTCCATCCCAAGAAATACCCCCATATGTCCCACAATGGAAAGCGGTTCTGCTCTTTCGTTCGTCACGGCCCGGATAGAATGTTTTTGGCAGGCTTTAAGCATGTCTATTGGATTAATCGCCCTAATGTGTAAGGCATCAAAACCCCTCACCAAGGCGTCCAAAAGCAAAAGATGGCTAGAGCATGTGAGCCCTCCGGTATTTGGGTCTGGAACGCTAACCTTTTTAAAAATGTCTTTTTGGAGGAATGGCCGTCCCAGAGACTTGTAAACCATCGAAAATGCTGCAGCGCCGCAACCATCAGCAAACTCCTGGAATTCATGCGGAAAATCGCTGTCATACGGCCGGGCGTTTATAGGCATTTTTCTAAGCGAATAATGCCCGGTAGTAACCACCTGTGGCACGGGTTCTTCTTCGATAAGAAAATTTTTTCTCTTTGCTGCAGCATTATCATTGACCATTTCCCTGACTCCCCCGCCCAAGAGCAAAGGCCCCTAAACCGTCCTCAATTAGGAATCGGCTTAAGGGCCTCAGTGAGCCTCAATATTATTTATTTCATCACAGCGTGGGCACTTGATTTCCGCCCTGCCATTGAACTTCCCAAGTAGCTTATTGCACTTTCGACAGCGTACCTCTTTCACCGGCCGCACCTCATGAAGCGATTCGCTGTTGGCTAATGAATTCGTGTATATCTTGTTCCTGGATCCGCCACAGCCTTTCGCCCAGCTTAACACCTGGCATCTTGCCGGTATTTAGCCACCTATATACGGTTCTGACACAGATGTTTAACCGGTCGGCCACTTCTTCAGGTGTTAGGAATTTCCCCATACAGCCAGCTCCTTTCGCGTCCTTTCATAACCACAATGTACATTTAGAAGTATGTATTTCATATTAAGTACATTATACTACTTTTAAGGCTATTGGTAAATAGAAAAATGCCCTCAATCCCGCTTGCGGAGCGGATTTGGGGGTATTTTGCGTGTCAATTTTCTATTCGCTTTTTGGGCCCGGAATATGCTCAATTAATTCGCCAGGCTGGCAATTAAGAGCACTACATAGCCTATCAATGATCTCCAATGATACGTATTCATTCGTGTTCAGCTTTGCCATTGTCGCATTGGAAATACCGGCCATTTTCAAGATTTGTTGCTTCTTCAATCCTCTGTCTATAAGCATCTTTTGAAAAGGTTTATAACTTATCATTCGCCATCCCCCTCCACTACTGACTAATTTCAATTAGAGTTTACTCACAAAGATTCGGGATGTCAAATAAAAGTTTGCAAAGTTATTGACCTATGCAAGCAAATATATTATACTAATATTAGATAAGACAGAGAAATATTAGCAAAGTCAGAGAACGGAGGAACTCTAGGGAGAAACAAAAGGAAGTCCGCTCCCCGCCAAGAGATCCGGACATCCCACAAAACAGCCAACCTTGGAAAAGGTGAGCTTCGCTACTAGCATAGCAATTTGCGCCTCCTTTTTCAAGCGGCCGATAATGAAGGAGGATTTTATGTCTGAAAGCATGCCGAAAACCAAAAAGCCAGAGGCAGGTGTTAATCCGGTTTATAATGCTATGCTGAAACTGGCTGAAAAACATGGCGTTAGTGTCTGTGAGAACGAAATTGAACAATTTGGTCCTAATGGGGTCTACACCCACTACTGTAAGTCGGGAATAGAACTTCACTTAATCATTATCGACAGTAATTTAGAGATTGAAAAGAAGATTTTCGTTCTCGGACACGAGTTAGGCCACTATGCCCTGCATCAAAAAAGAATGGACGAAATCCATAATAAAAACAAGCTCTTGGGCTTAACGAACCATTATGACAATGAACCTAAAATGGAAAAAGACGCTAACGAATTCGCTGAGAGATTAATCAGTTTTGTAACCAGACACCTAACAAGAAAACTGCCGAATGCGGCGTAGGAGGTTTTAGCGAATATTGGACAAGTTATTAAAAAAGAACCGTTGCCATCGAGGATTATTGGTTATCGCATCCCAACCGGACCCATTGTAGTCAATGAAGCTTATCCCGGATCAAAGAGTTTAGACACTTGCGTTCAGTTTCTGAAGGACGCTGTGTTGGAAACATATTTAGAAATACGTGGATAAGGTTATTCGAAGAGTTTTAAGGGATGTTGACTAAAGCCAATAAAGAAGCCCGGCCCTGGTTGGCCGGGTTTTTTGCTTCTTGTACAATTAGGCTAAATAGAGAGGTTTTTTGCGCCGATCGCAAACCCCTCGCGATAGGCGGCTGGTTAAGAATCCTTAATTTTAAGGTTTCTAACTGTCGATAAGGTTCGATTATCGGAAGCTTGATTTACGGCTTTTACCGGCGAGACACGGGTAATCTCCTTAAAATTAAGGAGATTAATTCTTAATTGGTTTCCCCAAATTTGGGGAGATCGGCAAGCAGTCTACCATCGAAGGACGGCTTAATTTTAAGCCTTCATGGGAAGAATGACGTATTGACTAAGGTTACGATAAATCACTGAACCCAAAAATGGGGTGAGTGAAACCTTCCGCCAGTACATTAAAAAAGAGACTGCGTTAAACGCAATTCTCTTTGGTTGGGACCTTTTTTTATCGTGTCAGAAAACTCTTTTTATGGACTTGCGGAATTCCCGAGACACCACACATTAAGTAATATAAAAGGCATTCACCCCGCCAATACCAAAGGGTTTCAGGTTTTACCAAGGTCCGTATTTGTTGCCTTATAGTTTGCACTGCTTCGCGCGCGTTATCGTGTTCAAAAACTCCCTTTTGGGGTGCGAACTTTTTAGAACCTACCTTGTAGTAGCCTTGGGGTAATCTTAGGCTAACCGCTTCACCAAAGGACATTAACACCAAATTGCTCAGCTGCGGTACCCCACATCCGTTCTTCTAGATCAATAATCTCAAGCTTTTTTCGCAGATATGTTTGCTGGTGCATCCCCTTGGGCTTTTCCGGGATAGGATCAACCGTAGCAGTGCTGCCGCCCAATTTAGCCCGTTTCTTTTGTACCTTTCGCAGTAACCTATCCGCCTTATTTTCGCCCTGGCTCTCATAGGTTAATCCCCAGCAATGCCGGCACCAAAAATATTTATTGCTTAAATAAAGCTTGCTTACTCTCCGGCCGCAATGAGGGCAGAGGAACCAAGGGCGCTCTCCCCCGTAGTTGCAGGTTGTGTAATTGACGGGAACCGAGTATTTAATCTTCTCACCGGTTGCAGTTATCGTGTATGACAGTTCAATTACATCGGGCAAAACATTCAACATAATTGACGATCTCTGTTTGCCTTCTGAATCTCTCCAAACCCATGAAACTATTCGGCCTACCGAGCCAATAATTTTTTCCGTGTTCCATCGGTTTACATCAATCCACCGGCAATCCTCTACAACCGACTTTTTAAATGCTATCCTCCGGCCAGATCCATACCCACCCATGCGATCACCCTCCTATACACACGAGAGCCCTAGTTTTCCCTAGCACTTTACTATTTTTCCTTATAGAGATTTATCCGAAATCATTAGGCAATTTTTCAGGCTTTAAGGAGTCATAACATCTTCAAACCCGCATGGCCCTAAGGCTCACAGGCAATTTGATTTTAGCATAAAAATGGCACGATTTGTACCACTTTAGGTAGTATAAAGGCCCTTGCGCAAGCCAAAAGGGCCTAATATTAGTCTGTTTTTACCGCTGTCTTACTACTGTTTTCAGCAAAGAAACAGTCTATTTGAATGACATTACCCGACATTTCGGCCCTCACCTGTCTGAAGCAGCAGTTCTTCCCTATGTTTTTGCACTACGGATCTGAATGCCTTCCTAAACTCATTCTTAACACTATTCTGATTTCTCCAGTGGCATATGAACTCAAATCCTATACGCTCAACGGTCCTTCGGGTTACCGGATGAACCGCACTAAGGGTTTGGGCTTTCTGGTAATACCCATATTTCTCAATAGCACTACAGGCTTCTTCCCAGGACTCTTCGACATTAGGAATCTCGGGATCCATTATCTCAACCACAGCTGAAAGTATCTTTCCTACGGCCGGCAAGGCCCGGGTTTTAGTTCTAGCCAGCAAGAGTTTTGCAGCTTCCCTTCCGGTGTTGAAGTCGATTCCTTTAAGCATCTCGTAATATACCCCATCTGTTCCTGTAGGTATCTTTGCAGTCGAAACCCCAGCCGTCAGGAAGGTCCATACCTCAGCAAACTGTTCCCTGTTCATTAGTCAACCCCCTCAAGTTTGTTACGCACTTACATTCGCCACATCTAACAAACGCAAGGTGCTCTTGACAAACTGGACCGGTACGGACACCTCGCTGATTCCGTCCCTGTTTTTCTCCACCCAAATCTGATAATTTAGGGGATATCCCGGATACTTTACTGCTAATTGATCCTGTTGCTCTTGGGTAAGCGGCTGCACTTTGAGAAAAATGTCTGCTTCATTCTTCATACGCTTTGCGCCTTGTAGTTTCTGATCGTCATTTAACTGGGCCAACACCATAACGGCTATGCCTAATTCCTGAGCAAGGCTTTTAAGATCCTTGCAAATCAGCTCGAGTATCTGCCATTCCTTCAGGTTATCATCCAGCTTGTCCATTCTTCCAACATAGTCAACCACGACAAACTGAACATCGTTTTGTATCTTGGTTTTTCTGATAACTGACACCACGTTTTTCAGCTCGAGAGATGGACTTTTATAGTGCAGAATCGGAGCGTCCTCTACTTTTTGCATGGCTACACCAAATAGGGCATCTTCGGCTTCATCGGTTTCCCCAAACTTAATTTTGTCATTCCCCACCCCGGATAGCATGGCGCCGATTCTTAACATTACTTGCTGCTCACTCATCTCGCTATTTATGTACAAGCTCGGATACCTATGAATCATACAGGCAACGCTAATAAAATTCAGACTTACAGCCGTTTTGCCCTTGCCGGTTTCACCGGCTAGAAGGATTAAATCTCCCTTTTTCCAGCCGTTAGTTAGCCTATTCAGCCTCCCAATACCCGTGGGGATACCAGCCATTTTACCCTTGTTCTCCTTTGCCGTTTTCAGTGCCTTACGGCCAATCTCAGCAAGGTCCTTTGCTGTGTCTATCCTTGCCTTTCTGCTGGTCTGTAGGGCCATTATGGCGGCTCCCAGTTCCTCAATAAGGCTATCCGCGGCCGGATTCTGCTTAAACTTGTCACTTGCTAACAGTAGAATTCTCTTGAGTTTCCTAAGCTTTGTTTTTTCCTTAAGGTTATTAATCCAGTAATGGAGCCCCTGGGAAGTTATGTAGTATTCTGCAATGTCAAATATGACATGGCTGTCCTTTAACAGTCCGGTTTTAGCCCCCTCCTTTGCCACCTCAATGTAGGAGGGTCTTACCGACATAGCGAAAAGGCTTTGTGTAAGTGTAAAAATGGCTGCGTGCTCAGGCTTGTAGAAATCCTCTGCCGAAAGTTCGCTAAGGGACTCTACTAAGGCCTGCTCATCGTTAATCATGGCCGAGAGAACGCACTTTTCGCTTTCTTCGTCGTGGATCATCCTTATAGCCCTCCTCTGCCATAAGATTGATTAGGCATGTTGGGAATATCATCAGTGTCAACTACTAATTGAGCTCCCACGGGAGATTGTTGATTCCGGCCAAGTCTTTGGTTAAAGTCCTTCTGTGAATTTGAGATCCACTTACGGACAAATAGTCTACGGTTTGCGTTTTTCTTAAAGGGCTTGTCTGCAACCCAGGTCTTAATATTTTTTAGCTCTTTGGAAATGTCAACATTAGGAAAGTCAGACATCAGGTCCTGCAATAGGTCCACGTCTTTGCTAAAATCAAACTTCCATCCCGGCACAGCCTTTAACAGTTTAAGCGATTCCCGTATGGCAGACGAAAGGTTACTTATTTCTGTTTCTGTCTCTGTCTCTGGGGGCGTTTCAGAAACGTCTATGAAACTGTCTTGAAACGTTTCAGTAACGTTGACGTTTTTGCCCCTCTTTTGCCGGAGTCTTCTAACCCGTTCAGTGCTCGAATCGGATTCAAACTGCCTTAACTTCCAATGGAGAACTATATATACCCCATTTTCGGCAGTTAGCATGTTCTGCTCTAAAAAACTCTGAATAGCTTGTTCTGCCTCTTGTTCGCTTATCCTAGCTTCATCTGCGATATCAGCAACTGTAACTGGAACGCCTTCAGATACCAATAACATACCCGGGATTGGCGATTTTTTAGACAGAACCAGTATTGCGATCCATGCCCATCTTTGCGCCGGGGGTATTCGTCTTATCTTCGGATCATTGGTAATGTCGGTCCATAGTCTAAGCCATAGTAACTGCAATTTTGTTACACCCCCGTTTCATGTAACGGTATGAAACGTTTCATAAGTTAACCTTTAACCTTTCGTAACTGTCCGTATCCCGCCGAGTCCTGGGCCGAAAGACTTTGTGTCTCCTGCTGTTTGAGCCACTCGTTCAAGGTGTCGATGCGGAATAGGATCATACGGTTACCAAGGCGAATGCAGGGAATACGCTGTTGCTTTACCATCTGCAGCAAAGTCCAATAACTAATACCCAAGTATGCCGCGGCTTCTTTTGCTGGCACGGTAATACGCTTGTCCACCCTATCCCACCTCCCGACTTAACTCATCGATAATCTTGAAGAGCCTTTCCTTTTCAGTGGGTGGTAACTCACGGCGCAACTTTTTGCTAAATGTGGAGTCTGTACAACCGTAGCGGTCAGCAACTACCCAATACTTTAATCCACTTTGGTCAATAGCAGTTCGTACATCATAATTTGCCTTTTCCATTTCCTTTCCCCCTTGTTATCCTCGTTGTTGTTTGTTACAATAAATATAACACATCTATGGTTATATAACTATACAACTTGTTATATAACGTCTGGAGGTAGGCACATGATTTATAGCCAGAAGCCAGAAATGGAATGGGCCGTTCATGTCTGCGAAATGGTTGGTGACAAAATTGCTGCCCAAAAGGGGTTCCCCGTTGCTCACTATAACCCATTTGATTACCATAACGTTGAGGGGCGTAGGACTCTCTACCTTCAATTCATTGAGGTCGATGAAACTGATACCAATGAAATTTTTAAATTTGTCTCCAAGTATGGATTTTTAGGGTTTAAGCATGACACAGAAAAGGTTAGTCTAGAACCTTATAAAGAAGAAAGAAAGAAATATAGTGACCACTTGGCGTCACTCCGCAGGACTCCTGAAAGTGATGGTTTTATTAAGGAATTAGTCACAGCCATAAGTTGGCGGGATGTGGAATTAATCGAGGATATCAGGCAAGAAATCTTGGAGATGCGCACAATTGTTAACATCGTACATGAAATTCAATCAGGTACTGAGATTTCGCTCGGTCCCGTCTTCGATTTATATTCAAGAGCCATTCCATTTGACTCAACCTCTATTGAGGAAATTCAGCACGAATTTGATGACCAAGCGCTACGGTTCTTTGCTAAGTCTGCTGTTGAACTACGGATTGACACGAAACTTAAAGGTGTCCATCCCCATTTAGGCTCTAATAAAGACGGAAATAGGTTCTCCGGTACATGGCGTGTACCAACCTTGCTTTCGGCCATGTATTTAATGCTTTATACGGATATAGTTGGTAGTAAAATGTTTCGTAAATGTAGAAACGTAACATGTAATATGTACTTTCCGATTTATGGCAATGACGCCAGGAAAGTCTACTGTAGCAATAACTGTGCCCGTCTTCAGGCGCAGAGAGAGTACAGGCAACGAAAAAAAAGAGATGAGATCTAAAAACAAAAGGAGGTAGCACATTGGCAGGCTCACTCGAAAAACGCGGTGAAAACAGCTGGCGCCTAATTGTCAGCTGTGGCATGGATGCCAACGGAAAGCAAATAAAAAAGACTCGTACCGTTAAAGGTCTGAGTCCAAAAGAGGCTGAAAAGGCCCTAGCCCTGTTTATTGCAGAAGTAGAAAAAGGCCAGGTTGTCGATTCCCCCAAAATAACTCTGTCCAGCTTTGTTGAGCGGTGGTTAAAGGATTATGCAGAAACGAATCTCGCGCCCAAGACTCTGTACAGATATAGGCAACTTCTTGACAGCAGAATCTTGCCAGCACTAGGACACTTAAGGTTGCAAAACATTAGGCCAAATCATCTGTTGGAGTTCTACAAAAACCTACAGGAAGAAGGTATCCGGGAAGATGTTAAGTGTTCCGTTAAGTCGGAGGAATTTAATGCAATAATAAGAAAGAAAGGCTTAAGAATAGTTGACATCTGCAGAAAGTCCGGCATGTCTGACAATACCATTCACCGTGCACGATCCGGAGGTTCAGTTACACTCAAGACGGCCCAGGCCTTAAGCTCCGCTCTTGATGTGGAATTGGAAACCCTCTTTACCAAGCAAGAACCCGGTAGCCTCTCGGGGCAGACAGTAAGGCATCATCACCGGCTCTTATCGGAAATTTTACAGGACGCAGTTGAATGGCAGGCATTGTACAGTAACCCTGCATCCCGGATAAAGCCTCCAAAGGTAACAAAGAAACAAGCTGTATGCTATGACGAAGAACAGACCGCGGCGCTCCTACAGGCTATAAACGGAGAACCTCTTCAGTATCAAATGATTGTAATCCTGGCCATTTCTACGGGCCTTCGGCTAGGTGAATTGATGGGTTTGGAGTGGAAAGGCATTGATTTTGACATTGGAGTATTGCGGGTAAGGAAAGCCAGCCAGAGCCTACCTAAATCGTACCTGGAGAAGAATCCTTTACCGAAGGACATAGAGAAAGGTGAAAACGGCGTATTCACAAAACCCCCAAAAAATGAAACGTCAGTTAGATTAGTCTCTATCCCTGAATCGGTTGTGACTTTTCTAAAAAAGTACAAGGCTTTTCAATCTGAGGAAAGAATGAAGATTGCTGACAAATGGTTTGAAAGCGACAGGCTATTTACCACTTGGGACGGTCACCCGATGTTTCCTTACACCATGAGCAATTGGTTCCCTGAGTTCTTAAAACGGCATGGCTTGCCGCATATCCCCTTCCACAGCCTAAGGCATACGGCAGCTACCCTGCTAATCGGCAGGGGCCTTCACGCCAAAACGATCAGCAGTCGGTTGGGCCATAGTAATATATCTACTACAATGGATATTTACGGCCATGCTCTCAAGAGTGCAGACCGGGAAGCTGCTGACAAGTTGGACAATTTATTCAAAGGGCCTGATAACGCAGAGCAACTAAAAGGGTAGGTTGAACGACCTGCCCAATTTTTTTGCCTACTATCCCCAATGCTTTTGGGGATAGTTTGGGGATAGTTTATTCAAATTATCCCCAATAACAACCCCGCAATAACCTAAGGCAAAATACAAGAACCTTGATGTATCAAGGCTTTAACTCATCTCTACCTATTATGCAAAACTGGATTGAACGCACTCCAAAACCGTCAGTGAGGGTTCGACTCCTTCATCCCCTGCCAAAGATAATAACTCAACCATGCGGGTTCGCGTGGTTAATAACAAAAAGAGACCAACTTAATTCTCATTTAAGCCGGTCTCTTTTTTTGTTTTGTAATAAATCAGGACGGTTTTTTTCCTAAAATATTATAGGTAATACTTACCTGGCTTTATCTTGGTCTATTCTCTACTTGTAATAATTGATGCCGCCCGCAAAGACCGGTTCGCATTTGTTGCCGGGCACGTTGGCTGAGATGTTGTCCCCGCACCTTTCCGAATGGGCCATTTTGCCCAGCACCCTCCCGTCCGGGCTGGTAATCCCCTCAACTGCGCCGATAGAGCCGTTGGGGTTGAAGGGGGTAACAGATGAAGGATTGCCGTCAGAATCCACATATTGAGTGGCGATCTGGCCCTTCTGGGCCAGTTCCTCGATTATCTCCTTGCCGGCCACAAACCTGCCCTCACCGTGGGAAACCGGCACCGTGTGAATCTCCCCCAGTTCCATGGCGCTAAACCAGGGAGAAAGGGTGGAAACAACTTTGGTTTGGACCATGCAGGATACGTGGCGCCCGATCTTATTGTAAGTCAGAGTTGGGCTGTCTTCTCTCAGAGGCACAATCTCCCCGTAAGGCACCAGCCCCAGCTTGATTAAGGCCTGAAAACCGTTGCAGATGCCGAGCATCAGCCCGTCTCTCTCTTTCAACAGTTCCATAACCGCCGCTTCGATCCGCGGGTTGCGGAACATAGTGGCGATGAATTTGCCTGAACCCTCCGGCTCGTCCCCGGCGCTAAACCCGCCGGGGAGCATTACTATTTGGGCCTGATTTATTTTTTTTGCCATCTCCGCCAGGGACTCTTCAATCGCGGCCGGGGTAAGGTTTCTAATCACCATGGTTTCGACAATGCCACCCGCCCGCTCAAAGGCTCTGGCCGAATCATCCTCGCAGTTTGTGCCGGGAAAGACCGGAATGAAAACGCGCGGTTTGGCACAGCTGATGCGGGGTTTGGCAAGATTTCTGGCGCCGGAACTCACCTGGACCGGCAGGTCTGGCGCTTCTGTCCCGGTGGGGAAAATGCCCTTCAGCGGACTTTCCCAGGCTCGGAGCACGTCATCCAGGCTGATATTTACGCCGTTGAACTTGATTCGGGGTTCTGCCTGGGTAAAGCCCAGCAAGGTGTATTCCGTCTCCCCAAAGGCTGACTCCAAGTCCGCGCTTTCAGGCAGTTCCAGAATAACCGAACCATAATCAGGGGCAAACAAGCGCTCGTCCTCCAGCGTCACGCTGAAGGCCATGCCGATTTTGTTGCCCAGGGCCATCTCACTGATGCCTGCTGCCAGGCCGCCTGCCCTTACGGAACGGGCAGAGAGAACCTTGCCGGAAAGGGCAAGCTCCCGGATCTTGCGAAAATTCCGCTGCAGAATTTCAAACTCAGGCAGGTCATTTTTGTCCCTGGGGGCGCTTACCAGCGCCACCTGGCTGCCGGCACGCTTAAATTCCTGCGAAACAACCTGGCGCGCGTCGAGCGTGCCTAGGGCAAAAGCAACCAGTGTCGGCGGAACATTGAGGTCCATAAAGCTGCCGGACATGCTGTCTTTGCCGCCGATGGCGGGAATTCCAAGCTTTTTCTGAGCCAGAAAGGCTCCGAGCAGGGCGCTGAAAGGTTTCCCCCACTTGACCGGGTCCTTGCCCAGTTTCTCAAAATACTCCTGCAGGGTAAGCCTTGCCTGAGTATAATCACCTCCCAGGCAGACCAGTTTGGTGACCGCCTCCACGATGGCATAGAGGCCGCCGTGAAAAGGACTCCATTTGGCCAGCTTGGGGTTGTAGCCGTAAGTCATGGCAGTGGCTGTTGTGGTATCTCCAGCCGGTACCGGCAGTTTGGCCACCATTCCTTCAGCCGGAGTCAGCTGGCGCCTCCCGCCGAAGGGCATCAGGACAGTGCCTGCGCCGATGGTGCTGTCGAACTTCTCCACCAGGCCTTTCTTGCCGCAGACGTTTAGGTCCGTCAGATTATCCAGCCAGGCTTGTTCCAGATCGGCAGCCCCGTCAGATTGGGCAAAAAAGTAATCCTCACTCTTCGGGCTTTCCACTTCTACCGTGGTTGACTGCTGCACGCCGTTGGTGTCGAGAAAATCCCTGCTCAAGTCGACAATCACCCTGCCGCGCCAGGACATTCTCAGCCGCCTCGTCCCAGTCACCCGGGCAATGACAGTGGCCTCCAGGTTCTCTGCTTCAGCCAAATCTTTAAAAACTTGAGCATCCGCAGCTGAGAGCGCCACTGCCATCCTTTCCTGGGATTCGGAGATGGCCAGTTCGGTTCCGTCAAGGCCTTCGTACTTTTTCGGCACGGCATCCAGGTCGATCTCCAGGCCCGCGGTGAGTTCTCCCACGGCCACCGAGACTCCGCCGGCGCCAAAATCGTTGCAGCGTATAATCATTCTGCTCGCGGCCGGGTTTCTAAACAAGCGTTGAATCTTTCTTTCCGTGGGTGCGTTCCCTTTTTGCACTTCAGCGCCGCAAGCTGTAAGAGATTCCAGATTGTGCTCCTTGGAGGAGCCGGTGGCTCCCCCGCATCCGTCACGGCCGGTCCTGCCGCCCACCAGGATGACGAGATCGCCCTCCGCCGGGGCCCGGCGCGTGACGTTCCTGCGGGGTGCAGCCCCGATCACTGCCCCGATTTCCATCCTCTTGGCGATAAAGCCTTCATCGTAGACCTCTGCCACCTGCCCGGTGGCAAGTCCGATTTGATTGCCATAGGAACTGTAACCGTCGGCTGCCCCGACAGTTATCTTGCGCTGGGGCAGTTTTCCCGGCAGGGTGTCTTCCACTCTGGCCCGCGGGTCCCCGCTGCCGGTAACCCGCATCGCCTGGTACACATAAGTTCTGCCCGAGAGAGGGTCCCTGATGGCCCCGCCCAGACAGGTTGCAGCCCCCCCGAAGGGTTCAATTTCCGTGGGATGGTTGTGTGTCTCGTTCTTGAACATGACCAGATATTCTTCTTCTTTTCCGTCAACCTGGGCCTTGACCACGATGCTGCAGGCGTTGATTTCATCCGATTCGTCCAGGTCAGGGATCCTGCCCTGCTGCTTAAGCTCTTTCATGGCCATGAGGGCCAAATCCATCAGGCTGATGTTTTTCTCCTGCGTCCGTTCCCCGTACACACTGACTCTGGCCGCCAGGTACTGGTCATAGGCCTCTCGCATAGCCTCGGTACCTTGGCCGGCGGCGAAACTCACCTCTTCAACCCTGGTCAAAAAAGTGGTGTGGCGGCAGTGGTCGGACCAATAGGTGTCAATCACCCTGATCTCGGTCAGGCTGGGCTCCCTTTTTTCCGTGTCGCGGAAGTAGCTTTGGCAAAATACCAGGTCTTCCAGACTCATGGCCAGTCCCAATGTCTGCATGAAGCTTTTCAGCTCCTCGCCAGACATGCTGCCAAACCCCTCAAGTGTCTCCACCTCATCCGGGACCACTGTGTCCAGGGTCAGGGTTTGGGGCTTGTCCAGGCGGGCTTCCCGGGTTTCCACCGGGTTGATGAAGTATTCCTTCACCTTGTCCAGGTCCCGGGCTGAGATGCGGCCCTTAAGAACTATCACTCTGGCGTAGCTAATTTCCGGCCTTTCCCGTTGGGTCAGGATTTGCACACACTGGGCCGCTGAGTCCGCCCGCTGATCAAACTGGCCGGGCAGGTATTCGACGGCAAAAGCAGTTTCATCAGGCTCAAGGGACAGTTCTTCATCCCAGACATTGTCAAGGTTTGCCTCTGCGAATACGAGCTGCTTAGCCTGGTCGTGCTCGCTGTCTGTAACCCCGGCCACGTCATAGCGGTTGACTATCCTTAACCCGCTTACAGCGGTGATACCCAAAATTCCTTTGATATCCCTGAAAAGGGCCTGGGCCTCGACGTCAAATTCTTTTTTCTTTGCTACATATACCCTTCTTACTGCAGCCAAGCCTTTTCCTATCTGCAAATTTATTACTCCTTCCTGGTAATTAGTGCTTATTGATTAAACGACTACCCTTGGGGCTCACTCTGACTTCAAATCCTCAGGTTGTCATATCTTGGTCCGCTAGCAATATTCTACATTCTCCCCCTAACACCTTCATAAAATTAGTGATTCTCCCCAAAATCGCATCATTGCAGGCTGCCCTTCGTCCTAAATGGTAAATCTTTTTTAGGTCCTCTTCTTCCTCTTTTGCCACAGGCCCAGGTGCACCAGTACGGCATTGATTTGCCCTCCCAGGATTAGCACCATGGCCGAGAGATAAAACCAGACCATCAAGACAATGATTGCCCCCAAACTGCCGTAAGTGGCGGAAAAATTGGCGAAATTGTTGACATAATAGGAAAATCCCAAGGAGGTATAGTGCCAGCCGAAGGAGGCGAACAAGGTTCCCGGAATGGCTTCCAGGATGCCAACCTTTTTCGTTGGCGACACCAGGTACAATACCAGGAATATCAGGTTCAAGAATACCAGGTTGACCCCCTGACGCAAGGAATTCCAGACCGCGATGATTTGAACCGGCAAATGCCAATATGCCTCCATCACAGTTCCGATGGCAGCGCCGAAAACCGTAAAGACAAAAGCCGAGACTATCCCTGCAATCATTCCGGCCATAAGGATGAGGGAGAGCAGCTTGGACCAGAAAAAGCCTCTTTGCTCCTTAATCCCGTAAGCAAGGTTTATCGCCCGCACCAGCGACTCGATGCCGAAAATCGCCGACCAGGCCATGAACAAGACACTAAAGGACATTAAACCGGTTCTTTTTACGCTCAGGACTGTATGGATGTTGGTCTTAATGATCTCATTGGACAGCTCTGGCGCGATGGCGGCGAGAATGCGCAAGACATCATCGGAAGTGATGGGCAGGAAGATCAGGACGGTGATGGCAAAGAGCAAAAAGGGGAACAAGGAAAGCAGGAAATAGTACGCACATTGGGCTGATAAATCAGCTACCTTGTCTGCGTTAAACCGCAGGTACATTTCTTTCAGGAAGGCAAAAATACGTTTCAACACGCTTTTCTCCTCTACCAGATTTATAGTTATTGTTCCTGGTTTTTAATTTTCTGAATCCTGCTGTGCGACAAGGCATTTTCCGCCAGATCAGAAAAAAACTATTCCCTTCAGGCTGCCGGGACGGATACGGCCTTTCTGTTTGTCAGAGCAGGACATTTTCACCCGAGAGTCGAATAATATTTGTTCGAGCAAAAAGGTCTGTCTCTTGATTTTTGCCTAAATGCGGTGAGTTTGTAATGAAAAGGAAAGCGCTCGTTGGCACAATCACTGCCGTCTGTATTGTGCTCCTGGTTGTGGCAGGGGTAATGTTAGCCAAGCCTAAACCCGCCCCTCCTGTTCATCCGCCGCCCCAATTGGCGGTGAACCAGCCCAAGTTCCTCAATAATCAGACAATGGTTATCTCCGGCAAGACTGACCCGGGTGTCACCGTTATCGTGGACGAGTCCTCAGTTCCCGTTAACAAGGACGGCGCTTTTAGTGTTACCCTTTCGGGGGCTAAGGTCTCCAGCCGGATCATGCGGGTTACGGCGGTGGACAGTTCCGGCGCCGAAAACGTTGTGGAACTGGATATCATCCCGCCCGGTACATGACGGGTTGAATTCTCTGCCGCTACATTATTTCGAGTGTAAATTTTGTGTCCACTGCGTCTAAGCCAGTGGACATTTTTCTTGTGTACACCCCATAAATTAGTAACAGCATCTGACTGCACAGGAGTCAAAATCCAGAACGTAAGAACACAAGTGCAGGTTTTACATCTCGAATTATTCTGACTCCTGACTACTGACTCTTGAATTCTCCCAACCGTGTATAGGGGTTGATTTGCGTGGGCAACGGCAAAGGCAATCTGATTCAAAACGGCAGTTTTGAACTGGGACTTCTGGCCTGGCAGTTTGAAAATGTAATCTCTGTCAAGGGCAGTTCCCATACCGGCATGTACAGGGCCATACTGGGCAGCGCCAACCAGCTGCAGGCATCCCTTTCACAGGATATCAAGGTTTCACGCAAACGCTGCTATGCATTTTCCATGTTTGCCAATGCCAATGGCATCGCCGGCGACGTGCATATCAAGATTTCCTGGCTGGACAAACGAGGTATGGAAATAGGTTTAGGGCTTGGCTTTGATATCCCGGGGAGCAGCCTGCCCTCCGACCCGGTCTGGAGTTACTATATCGAGCTTACGGGCAGGTCTCCGGAAGAGGTTCGCTATGCGCGCCTTAGCATTGCCAAGGACTTGGGCGGTTTTGTCAGCCTGGATGACCTCCTGTTTTTCGAACAAAGTGAGTCCTGACCGGTTGACATCCCCCCTTAGGTTTTCTATACTTGGATGAAAAAGCCTGAGGGAGTTTTTTTATGCAGAAAATCGGCTTTCTTGGTCCGCCAGGCACCTTTTCGCAGCAGGCTGCCCTTATATACACCCGCAACAATCCCAGTGAGTTAATCAGCTTCCCTACCATAGCCGAAGCCCTGATCGCTGTGCAGCAAAGACAATTGGACGCAGCGGTAGTACCCATGGAAAACTCCCTGGAAGGCTCAGTAAACGTGACCCTGGACCTCTTGGCCTGGGAAGTCGACCTGGCCATTACAGCTGAACTCATCCTCCCCATATCCCATAACCTCCTGATTACGCCCGGCGCCAAGTGGCGGGAAGTTAAGCAGGTCTTCACCCATCCCCAGGCGGCCGGCCAATGCCGCAAGTTTTTGGCCCGGGAACTACCCGGGGCGGAGATTCACCTCACCTACAGCACGGCTGAAGGCGCGCAGCTCGCCAAAGCAGCCGGATCATTCACCGCCGCTATTGCTCCGCACCAAGCGGCGGATATTTTCGAACTGGAAGCGGCCCGCCAGGACATTCAGGACAGCAGTGACAACTACACCCGCTTTATTGTGGCAGGCGCCGGCGAAACCTCTCCCAGCGGCAGCGACAAGACTTCCATCGTTTTTTCCACCAAACACCGTCCGGGCAGCCTGTACCGGGTGCTGGATATTTTCAACATCTGGGATATCAACATGAACCGCATCGAATCAAGGCCGGCGCGCGGCAAGCTCGGAGAATACATCTTCTTTGTCGACTTGGATGGCCATGCCCAGGAGCCGGAACTGGCTGACGCACTGACCATGGTCCGGCGTAAAACCACGTTCTTCAAGTTCTTGGGTTCTTACCGGCGTGGAAACGGAGCTTGAACAGATTCCACTGATAGAAACAGACCTCCTGCACCAGGAGGTCTGTTTCTATCTTAAGACCGTTCAGAAAAAACGAGTTCACTCAAACTACTTGAGAGCCCGCAACGAATTCGAGTTGGTACGGATAATTTCAATAGACGAGATAGATGCCAGGGGAACAAGGCAGACGCTGTCATCTTCCTGGTGGACAGACACTATCTGGTTTGCTGCATCATATTCGATAATTCGTCCGATGCGCACCCTTTTGTCACTGCCAGCGGTGGCAATAGTAATGATCACCTTGGCCCCGCTGCTCATGATTTCGCCCAGGTTTTTTGGTTGAGCATCCACCCTCCTCACCTCAGCTTAACAGTACCATGAATTGCCCTCTGTCCCAAGGAGAAGTAAGTCAAAAGTTGTCAGGTAGGAGAAATTATTTTGGACAAAAAAATAAAGGACCCGACTTTACAGGCCCTTTCAGAGTGCTCCTTAGGCAATTTCCCATTTGTTGCAGCGCCCGCCCCAGCGTCCTACTACCGCTTCCTGGTTGGAAATCTCGATAATTTCGCAGCCATTGGAGCAACCGCTGCAGTTAAAGCTCTTGCCCGTGAAGGTGTCATTGGTAACGTTAAATCCCTTAAAGTTGGTGGGCCTATGCCTGCCTACGTGTTCCTTTGCCAGAAAGGCGGAGCCAACTGCCCCCATGACACTAAAATATTTAGGAATCTGTACAGGCAGCCCCAAAGCGCTTTCAAAGGCAGCCTTGATTCCCTTGTTGGCGGCTACCCCGCCCTGAAATACCACAGGTTCCAGAATTTCTTTTCCTTTTCCCACGTTGTTCAGATAATTCCGGACCAATGCCTCACTCAGGCCGCGAATGATATCCTCCAGGTTGTGCCCCATCTGCTGTTTGTGAATCATGTCCGACTCAGCAAAAACAGTACAGCGGCCTGCAATCCGCACCGGTGATTTCGCTTTCAGGGCGTAATCGCCAAATTCTTCAATCGGAATGGTCAGGCGGGAGGCCTGCTGGTCCAAAAACGAACCTGTACCGGCGGCACAGACCGAGTTCATGGCAAAGTCGGTAACAACGCCATCTCTGAGAATAATGATCTTGGAGTCCTGGCCGCCGATTTCCAGGATGGTGCGTACGCCCGGAACCATGTTCAGGGCTGCTACGGAATGAGCGGTAATTTCATTCTTAACCACATCCGCCCCGACAATAGCCGCAGCCAATTGGCGGCCTGAGCCGGTGGTCCCCACACCGCAAATTTCCAGATCTTCCCGCAGTTCCGGCCGGATACTCTCCATCCCGGTTTGGATGGCCTTGATGGGTTGGCCGTTCGTCCTTATATACAAATCTGCCAGCACTTCATCCTGTTCGTCCAGAACAACAACATTGGTGCTGACCGACCCGACATCAATCCCCAGATACCCGCGCATATGTTGCTTCCTCCCTCGTCCGTTTCTTGCGGCGCAGCATATCTATAAATGCTTCCAGCCTGGTCTGCATACCCGCTTTTCCGGTTTGCTCATCCAGGAAAAATGTCAGGACCGGAATCCCGTGTTCACGGGTTATGCGGGGCATGATGGTTTTAACCACGATTTCAGGAATGCAGGTGAAAGGCGCCAGTTGAATAACCCCGTCATACCCGTCCCGGGCATACATCACGGTGTGACCGATAGATTCCTGGGCATGACCGCCGATAGGTTCCGGCAGATATGGCTTGGCAGCCTCTTCAAAGCCGTCGGCCTTCTTGCCGCCAGGGGCATTCTCACGTGTCCAGCCGGTCAGATAGATGGACCGGTTCACTTCAACACCCATATTGCCCAATGTTTCTTCAATCTCCAGGTTGGACGCGGGCTCCAGGACCACATAGATTTCTCCTACGATACCCACCTTAACCACATCAGCCGCCGGATCCTGGGCAATAACGTCAAACGCTTTAAGTCCGGCCGCCTCGGCTTCGTCGATCTGCCCCATGGTCTTGGACTCCTGCACCCACTTGATGCTCTGGTTAAATACCTGGGTGGTCTCACCCCGTTTAAGTTCCCGCGGCCGCATCCGGTGGCTGGTCCGCTCCAGTCTGTCCAAGGCTTGCAGCTTGCGCCAGTAGAAGCGGACCAACTGGACAATGCTCCAGTAGGAAAGCTTGGCGGAATTCAGCCTGTTGACTTTCCGGATAAACTCCAGGGGTTTTTGGTAAATCGAGTCAAAAACGATAAATTCCAGTTCCTTGCCTGCACTGGCCATGATTTTTTGGGCTACTTCGCCGTAATGCCCAGCCCGGCAGGGACCGCTGCCGCCTGATGTAACTACCGTATCCGCTCCCCGCTCCACCGCTTCCAGATATGAGCCAAGCAGAATCTTGAACGGAAGGCAGGCAAACTCCGGTCCGTACTGGACTCCCAAGTCCAAAATTTTTTTGTTGGGACGGATTGGCACTACCGGTTCATTCCCCAGGTCCCGCACCAAATCGTTGAACACCACCACGGAAGTGCCCAGGTGAGGAAAGGTTACCTTTTTCATACCGCCGCTTCTTTGCGCCTCCTTACCATCTCACAGAACGCCTCAATCCGGGTAAGCATGCCCGCTTCGCCCGTGTGTTCATCAATCATCAGGGTCATAAACGGCACTTTGCCGCCCCTCTTTTTGGCTTCAATCTCCATCAATTTATCGACCATGAAATCCGGCCCGCAGCCAAAGGCTGTGAGGTGCATTATGCCGTCCACTTCACCCGCATTTTCAAAAAAGTGAAATGCCGCTTTACTGGTGATGTCGCT
This sequence comes from Bacillota bacterium, assembly GCA_021811155.1. Classification (GTDB taxonomy): domain Bacteria; phylum Bacillota; class Desulfitobacteriia; order Desulfitobacteriales; family JAJXUE01; genus JAJZPO01. The sequence continues at coordinate 22,262 of JAJZPO010000041.1, forward strand.
GAAGGTCCAAAATATGCCTTTAACCAGTTTGCCTGCCTGGCGTTTGAGCAAACTCGGGCTCACCATTTCGGCGGTGATCACTTTGACCCCCAGGCTCTTCAATTTTTGGATGGCTTCCACGCTGATAAAAGAATCATGGGTGGTATATGGATAACCCAACAGGGCAAGACGCAGGGTCTCGCCTCCCTCCTCCTCCTGTTTCACAGGCAGAGGCTTGCCGTGGAGCATATAATCCATGGCTTCATCGGGAGTATATCCCGCCTTTAGCAGCCTGTCATATTTGCGATGCACTTTCCACCCGGCCAAAAAAGCCCGGAAGGTCGCCCAGGGACCTTTGCCAAGCCTGCGGCCCAATTCCATGGCTCCCCTAAACAGGCTGAGCTTGTTGCGTTTTTTGTTGACAGTGACATCAAGTACAGTGGGCATATTGGGCAAGGCGCTTTTCACCATATCGGCCATGCCCAGGAATTTGGGGCAATAAATCGTCTTACCGTTGATACTGATTATTCTAGGCACAAACAAGTAGTCTACCTTGTCTTTCAGGGCTAATACATGGCCAAAATATATCTTAACCGGAACGCAGGCTTCAGCCAAAGCCTCCCTGACCCCGGCATCGAGGATTTCTTTTGTTGTCTTTGGGCTTGTTACAACCCCAAAACCCAAGCGCTCGAAAAAGGTCTTCCACGCTGGGAAGTATACGTAGTAAAACATTGCCCGAGGTATGCCGATTGTTTTTTTTGCCAACCTGTCCACCCCCTTACACGTCTATTACAAGATATTCTTCAACAACCTGGTTCAGAAGGGTTAGTCCACTACCAGTGCATACCCTAGGGAAATTCGCCAAATATTTGCCAATTCCTTCGGCTCGCGAGCAATTTATTTCAACCAGGTGTACAAAAACAGCCAATAAGCCGGCACTGCCGTCAGCGGAGGCGTACAGTGCAGTACGTCAAAGATGACGGTAGTGCCGGCTTTTGTGCGTCTCTCCTTCTAACCCGGGGTCAGGCTTTGACCTCAAGGCCCGGCCAGGATTATCCGCGGCGTAGCCTGGTAAACACTCTTGCCCAAGTTTTCTTGCTTAACGACTTGTCCCTTGACCTTGACGGTCCGGTAGGTCGTGACTACATACCCCGGGGCTCCGTTTTGCTTAACACGGGTAGTGCCGGGCTCAAGCGACTTGTCAACAATGCGCTGTTCCTTAGCCGGAATCACCGAGTTGGTAGTGTGGCTGATGAGTACCTGCCGGTCTGGATTGGGCTGACCGTAGAGGTAAAAGGTAATTGTATTGGCAGTCACTTTGCTCCGGATCAAAAGATAGCTGTTGGAGTTATTCTTGAACTTCAGGTCGAGGCTGGGATAAGCTACCGTGGCATCCTGTCCCAGGGGGGCGTAGGTGATAACCAGGCTGTGGTTATTGCGCTCCACTATGGGCAGATCTGCCAGCAGCAATACGTTGTACAGGGTGGAAGATACCTGACATACCCCTCCCCCCAAGCCTGGAACAAATTCCCCGTCTACAATGACCAGGGCGTCCTCGTACCCTGCAGCTTCAGTTCGCTCCCCTACTACTCCGTTAAATGAAAAGGTGTCCCCGGGCTTGACCACAGCGCCGTCCAGGGCCTTGGCTGCCACTCTGATGTTATCGGTGCGGCTCACCTTGTTGGGATCGAATGTGGTGGTATACGAGGCCACCAACCCGGAAATTTTTTGCCCCTCCAGCTGAGCAGCGGTCAGTTTCGGGGCATCAGGATTGAATTGCACTCCGATTCCGGTTGGGTTAAAGACATCCAATGCTTTTACCGCAGCTTCCAAGCCGGCAATATCCACCAGTTTGCCGGCCTTCTCCGGCTTGATGTCCATAGTGTTGGCGGTTGTGATGCTGTACGAGGCGTCCTGAGCTGTCACATTAAACGCAGACATGGACAGCTTCAGCGACTCCTCCATTTTCTTTTCATCCCAATGCTTGACCAAAGCAAAGGTTGCACCCTGCTGTTCTGCCTGGCGCTTGCTCATGACTCGCTGCGCCAAGCTGCCTTCCCGCCCAATCCCGTAAGCTTGGTCCAGGGGAGCCTTGGCATCCAGGCTGAGTCCCAACTGTTCCAGACTGAGCTGCACGACCTTGCCTTCGACCTCAAATTGAACCGGCTGAGCCAGGATGGAAGCAATCTTTTCTGCCAGTTTCTTATCTGCTTCGTTCCAGGTAAGGTTGCCAACAGGCACCCCCGCTACAGTAACACCTTGGGTAATGACGCCGTAATCCCAGGTGTATACTCCAAGAGCTATCCCGCTCGAGGCCAAAAGCAGCGCTAAAACCGCTGCGATAATGAGAGCCGCCCGGTTCCGCCGCAGCCAGGTGCCTTTGTCTTTTTCGGCTGGCTCTGACAATTTCTCCTTTTTCCCAGGATAGGACTCCTGTGCCAAAATCTATCCCTCCCATGGTAGCAATGCTTAGGTATATTCGACACACGAAAAGTATTCTCCTCTGCCTTGATGGAATTTAATTCCTAAAATCACAGAAGTCTACCCTGAAACAAGCCATTTTGGGTCTGCCTGGGTCGAATTTTCTTTCTGCTCCGTTCAGCAGACTACGTCGCCTAGCATGCTTTTCGGCCTGTTTCATTCATCAGTGGTGCCGTTAAACGGCATGCAAGTCTGAATTCTCAAAAGAATAACCGGGTTTAAACCCGGTTTGAGTCAGCTTATCTGTTCCTTCTCCTTATCTTTCAGGGCCCGGCCCAAACTCTACTGCAGCGAGTACTGCCTTACGCCAGCGACATCCTCGCTCTGGATCAGGTTTTTCTGCTCCAGGAGGCTTACCTGACCAACCGCTTCCCGCATGCCCAAAAACAAGTCCTCGACCCGGTCTTTACCCAAGTCCGCCAGAAATACCCGGGTCAGCTGAAGCAGGTCACAAGGTCCTGCCTCTCCCAGGTAGGCGAGGAATCTCTGCTGGCGTTCAGCGTGTTCCCTTTTTATCGCGGCGATTCTCCCCGGCAAGTCGGACAGGGAGTTGCCATGGCCTGTCAGGCACATCCTTACATCATAGTTCGCGAGCCTGTCGAGCGAATCAATGTACATGGGAAGGCCGCTCTGCGCCATGCCCTTCTTATCGAGCACCACACACGGATTGGGTGAAATCCGCGCCAAAATGTGGTCGCCGCAAAACAAAACCTTGCCTGCAGTGAGGTAATAACACAGGGAGCCGGCAGAATGTCCCGGGCAGAAAATCGGTTTGAGCAGATGGTCACCGGCCTGGATTACGTCCCCTTCGTTCAGGAGCCGAATTCCTTCCAATGGCAGGGTTCCCAGTTTATTTAAAGCCTGGCGCATAGAGTCAAATTGCTTTACCTGATCAGCTGCCAGTCCCCAACTGCGGAAAGCGCGAAACTGGTCCTTCAGGTTCTCTGCCGTAGGATACTGAACTTGTTTCATCTCTTTCCATTCACTGGCGTGCAGCAGTACAGGTGAACCGGTCAGGCGGTGAATCTTGCCGCTCAGCCCGCTGTGGTCGATGTGCCCGTGGGTGAGGATCACCTGCCGGATCTCCTTAGCTGCGAAGCCGAACGTCCTGAGTTCCTTATCCAGCCACTCGAAGGTCCGTTCAGTGCCAACTCCGGTGTCAATAATGGTTGGAATCTCTCCTGCCAGGAAATAGACATTGACCGGTTCAACCTTGAAAGGTACGGGTAATGAGATATGAATGATGCCCGGGAATACCTCCCGGCTTGCCGGCTGTATCAACTTTGCATCCTCCTTTAAGACCTGAGGCGATACTTATATGAGGAATTCAGGAGTCAGGAGTCAGAATATCGGCAAGGAGAATTCTCCTCTCCTTCTGCGGTGTCAAGGGAGTGTCAAGGGGACTGTCCCCTTGACACTCATTCACAGAAGGGGCCCCCGCGAAATTTAAGCTCAAAAGACCAGTCCCAAGAATTTCGCGGGGATAAGGAAGCGAGCATTCGTGCTCCCGTTCGGGCGCTCGCCGAGCATGCTAGATCGG
>JAJZPO010000001.1 GCA_021811155.1 Bacillota bacterium
TTCCGATCTTTTTGGTCCTCGGTCTGACCGGCTGCGGCACTATGGACAGGCTGTTGAAGGACGGGAGCAAGGATACTTTGGGAGGTCTCTTGGGAACGAATGCCCCTGCCGCGCCTGACACTTCCGGCAGCGGCGATACCATCAAGGTTACGGTCTACTTCGCCGATACCGCTGGAAAAAGCCTGGTTCCCGAGGAAAGGGCTGTGCCCAAGACTTTGAGTCTGGCGCGGGAAACCTTAAACGAACTCATCAAAGGCCCGGCCTCTAATTCCGGCTTATTGGCTGTAATCCCGAGCAGCGTCGTGCTTCTGGATATAAATATTAAGGATGGGACAGCTATAGTGGATTTCAGCAAAGACCTGCAGAAGACAGTGGCCAAGATAAGCCCGGAACTCACGGTGTACTCCGTTGTCAATACCCTAACCCAGTTCCCTGCGGTCAAACAGGTGAAGTTCAGGGTTGAGGGCCAGCCAGCCCAGAAGATTGGCGGTGTCAATGTCAGCCAGGCCCTGTCCCCCAATGCCCAGGTGGTAAAAACCCACCCCATCACCCAGAAACCTGTACAGTAGGACAACAGGGACGGTTCTTCCAGGACAACGGGGACGGTTCTTCCGCCCCAGCTAATTTTGGCGAAACGGCGAAATTTTGTTCTTGGATTAAATCGGACCGTGTAAGAAGGCTTCGAAATCCAGGCGGAGTCCCGAGGGGCAGTTTCTTGGGCAGACTTCTCAAGTCTCAGTAGGTTGATCCAATCGTGAGACTCCCTCTTCTACAATTTGGCCCCCCGTACTCTGCTTCGGTGGGGGACTCCCCCGCCGAAGTCTCGATGTTCAACTTTAGTTGAACGAGTTCGCTGCCCCTCGGGACAAAGACCCGGCGGGATTGGCGCTGAGCCGCGGCCTTGGAAGGGTCTTGGCTAATCCCGGGGACTGAGCTGAAGTTTGTTGCGGGAAAGGTATAATAGGTGTTAAAATAGAAGAAACTTGGAAGCCAAGCGAGGGTGACGGCGTGGACAATCAGGAATTTGTTACCAAGGTCGAGCAGCTATTGCGCCATGTGGCCACTGTGATTATGCACAGGGGGCGGGAGCACCTGGAGGATTATAATATCACTCCGCCTCAATTTACGGCCTTGCTGAGCCTGATCGATGCAGGGGAAATCACCATGGGTGATTTGTGCCAGAAGCTTTACCTGGCGTGCAGTACCGTAACAGACCTCATTGACCGCATGGAGAAGAATGGTTATGTGGAGCGGTTCAAGGACAGCAAGGACCGCCGGGTAATCAGGCTCAGGGTCATGCCCGGCGGCTGGGCTGTTTACGAGGACGTGATCAAAACCCGCAAAGCCTACCTGGAAAGCGTTCTGAGCCATCTCGGCGAACCCGAACGCCGGCAGCTGATCACCTCTCTGGAGCTGGTCTACGCATCAATGAAACCGGAAACGAAATAAACACAACAACCCGCGAAGCGAAGCGCCTCAAAGCATTTCGCTTCGTTTTTTGCGGAATTCATGAGTCAGTCGGGGACGGTTCTTGACTGACTCACCCTTTGTCAGGGGGACGGGTACATTGACACAGCACGAGTGTCAAGGGATCTGTCCCCCTGACACATTTGTTCCTGCTTTTTTCACCACGAATCGCCGCCTTTGGCGGCAACCTGCCAACCGCCAAATACCGTGCGTCGCCACAATTCACAATGAGACGACTTAACAGCAGACCTGCTCAACAAATTTGTGTCCTATCCGAATAAGCGTTCTGCTGAGGGTGTCCTAACCGCAATGAATTTTTCTGAAATAGAAGGAAAATCCTAAGAGATAAAGAATATAATATTCATATAATGGACCAATCAACCAGACCAATATAACGCTGAGCAGGGTCGAAACGTGCTTAGAGCTGAGAGAAGGCGACGGACCTGGGCGGGGAAGAGGGCATACAATCGAACCTCGAACCTCGAACTTCGAACTTCGCAAAGGGGGTGTGGGGGTGAAATTGGAGAAAAAAAGCGGCATTCCATATTACATTCAGCTGAAGGAGCAAATCCTGAAAAACATTACTTCGGGCCAATGGCCGCCAGGGTACAAGCTGCCGACGGAGCGCGAACTGGCGGGAGAATTGGGGGTAAGCCGGAACACTGTAGGCCAGGCGTACCAGGAACTTGAGGGCGAAGGCGTAATCAGTTCGGCCCAGGGGCGGGGGACTTTTGTCACCGGCGCCGGGGCGGTCCTGCAGCGGGAGAGTCGCAAGGAGAAAGTGCTGCGCATCGTGGACGCCGCCATGGAAGAAGCGGTAAGCCTGGGATTCAGCATCGATGACTTCGTATCCTTTGTCCACGTGCGCGGCATGGAGAAAAAAGCTGCTTTGAGCCGGCTCAAGGTTGCTTTTGTGGAGTCGAACCGGGATCAGCTGCTGGAGTTCGAGCGCGAGGCTTATCTCGGACCGGAAGTTGCCATTGTCCCGGTCAGGCTGGAAGCCTTGACATCCGAGCCGGGCCGGACCCGGGAGAGGCTGGGGGCCATGGACATGATAGTGACTACCCTCTACCACCTGAGTGCCGTGAAAAGCTTTCTTTCCGGCCAAAAGACCCCGGTGATCGGGATCAGCCTGGAACCGAAACTGGAGACCATGGTGCGCATTGCCCGCCTGCCCGCATCTGAGCCCCTGGCCCTGGTGTGCGAGAGCGAGGGGTTCGCTGACAAGGTCCGTTCGGTTTTGAGCCAGGCAGGGATCTACCACGAGCTGGAGACAGTGCTGGCAAGGGATGAGAAAGACCTGGCAGCCTCACTGGCGGGACGGAGCGCGGTAGTTGCCTGTTCTTCCCGCAAAGCCCAGGCAGCAAAACTGGCTCCCGGGGCTGAGATTATCGAGTTTCGCACTTACCCGGACGCGGGTTCGCTAAACCTGCTGCGCAGCGCTCTGCTGGAACTGCGCAAGTGAGGCCGCTTACTGGCTGGGCTTAGTTGTCAGAACTCACTGATGAATGAAACCTTCTTGCTAGGACAACGGGGACGGTTCTGGACGTCCTAGCAAATCCTGCCGAATCTTGACAGGTCACTTTCTTTCGATGTTACAGGGCAGACCCCCATGCTGGCTTCAGCACCAGCAGAGGATGAAAATGGATTCATAAGGTTATTTTCAGAGTAGAATGGTTCAGCTAAATCTATTCACGGAGGAGTATAAAGTGGACAAACCAACCTTGGTCCTGGGTGTGATCGGGGCCGATGTTCACGCCGTCGGCAACCGGATTCTGGATTACGCTTTTACCCAGGCCGGTTTCCAGGTAATAAATATCGGAGTCCTGGCATCCCAGGAAGAGTTTATCAATGCAGCCATCGAAACTGACGCCCAGGCGCTCCTGGTTTCCTCCCTTTACGGCCACGGGGAAATCGACTGCCGGGGGCTGAGGGAAAAATGTGAAGAAGCCGGCATCGGGGACATCCTTATATATGTGGGCGGCAACCTGGTGGTGGGGAAACAGGACTTCGGCGAGGTGGAGCAGCGCTTTCTTGAGATGGGATTCGACCGGGTATACCCGCCGGGGATTATGCCGGAGCGGCCTATCGCCGATTTGAAGCGGGACTTGGGTCTCGAGGAAGGAGCCGGTGGTGGGGAACATCCTGCTCATGGACTTCGGCAGCACCTACACTAAAGTTGCGCTGGCCGACACGGTCAAGTGTGAAATTATGGGCACTGCCAAGGCTCATACCACGGTGGCCAGCAATATTATGCTGGGGTTAAACGAAGCCCTGGGCAAATTAGGGGTGCAGGGACCCTTTGAAAAAAGACTTGCCTGCAGCAGCGCCGCAGGCGGCCTTAAGATGGTGGCAGTGGGCCTCGTAAAGGACCTCACAGCTGAGGCGGCACGCCGCGCGGCCTTGGGAGCGGGGGCCAGAGTCCTGGATGTATTCAGCCATGAGATGACGGATAAGGACCTGGAGAGAATCACTGACCTCAAGCCCGAGATCATCCTCCTCGCCGGCGGCACAGACGGGGGCAACAAGGAAATAATCCTGAAAAACGCCCGGACCCTGGCCCGTTTGCCCGTGAGCCTGCCGGTAGTGGTGGCGGGGAACCGGGTGGCGGCGCCGGAGGCGGCGGAAATCCTCAAGTCCAGGCACGACCCTGTCGTAATCTCCGGCAATGTGATGCCGGAACTGAATGTCCTCCGGGTGGACGAAGCGCGGCTGGCTATCCGGGAGCTGTTCCTGGCGCAAATTGTCAAGGCTAAGGGGCTGGAGCTGGCGGAGGAGTTTTCCGGCCAGGTCTTGATGCCTACCCCGGCCGCGGTTTTGAAGGCGGCGGAACTCCTGGCCCGGGGTTGCGGCGATGAGCCGGGGCTGGGCGAGCTTATGGTGGTGGATGTGGGCGGAGCAACCACTGATGTGCACTCCATCGCCGTGGGGGACCCTTCCAAAGCGGGGGTGAGTTTGAAAGGGTTGCCCGAGCCTTATGCCAAGCGCACGGTGGAAGGGGATCTGGGGATGCGCTACAGTTCCATGGCCCTTTTCGAGGCGGCGGGCCGCCGGCTGACCGGCTACCTCGGGACGGACGCGGAAAGCCTCAGGGGATACATCGAGAGTCTCACCCGTAAGCCGGACTACCTGGCCCAGACGGAGGGAGAAAAGAAAATCGACTCGGGGTTGGGGAGGATCGCGGTGGAAATAGCGGTGGAAAGGCACTGCGGCGCTTTGGAAGTAATTTATACTCCATTTGGTGCATCCTATATACAGCACGGCAAGGACCTCACTCCTCTAAGAACTGTGATCGGCACAGGGGGAGTGCTGGCGGGAAATCCGGCGGCGCTGGAAATCCTGCAGGGTGCAGCTTTCGCGCCGGCTGCGCCAAACCTGTTAAAACCGCAGCAGCCCGAGTATTATCTGGATTCCAGCTACATCATGGCAGGGATGGGGCTTTTGGCGGAGAGCGATCCTCTGGCTGCCCTGAAGATTATGAAAAAGTACATAACGCGTTTAGGAGGAGATCAGCATGGAAGTCACTAACCGGCGTCTGGACCAGGATGAGTTCGAACGGGAGCGGCAGGAAGTTTTGCGCCAGTGGATGACCGGGGGCGAAGTGGACCTGGCTGAGGCGGTGGAGTATCAGAAGAACCTGCCCAGGCACAAGGTGCTGGCTTACAAGCTGGAGCAGGGTAAGGAACAGGGTATCACCTACGCCCAGCCCCGGGCGGGAGTGGCCCTAATCAATGAGCATATCGAGCTCTTGCGCTTTTTGCAGGATGAGGGCGGGGCTGACATGCTTCCCACCACCATAGACTCCTACACCAGGCAGAACCGTTACACCGAAGCACAAGGGGGCATCGAGGAGAGCCGCACTGTGGGGCGCTCCATGCTGAACGGCTTTCCCGCCGTGAACCATGGAGTGAATGCCTGCCGCAGGGTGGTGGAGTCAGTCAATGTGCCAGTACAGGTGCGGCACGGCACTCCTGATGCCAGACTCCTGGCCGAGATAACTCTTGCCGGCGGGTTTACGGACTTTGAGGGTGGTGGAATTTCTTACAATATCCCCTATGCCAAGGATGTTCCGCTGGCAGACACCATCCGGCACTGGCAGTATGTGGACCGCCTGGTGGGGATGTACGAGGAGAAGGGGGTACGCATCAACCGGGAGCCCTTCGGCCCCCTGACAGGAACTCTGGTGCCGCCCTGCATCTCCCATGCCGTAGCTGTCATTGAGGCCGTCCTGGCAGTGGAACAGGGCGTGAAAAGCCTTACCCTGGGCTACGGCCAGTGCGGCAACCTCCTGCAGGACGTGGCTGCGGTCCATACCCTCACGCAACTAGCGGAGGAATATCTTGCGAAGCTGGGGCTGGGCCCGGTAAGCCTGACCACGGTATTTCACCAGTGGATGGGAGGCTTTCCCCAGGACGAGGCCAAGGCCTACGGCGTGATTTCCTGGGGTGCGGCCACCGCTGCCCTGGCCAAAGCGAGCAAAGTAATTGTTAAAACTCCCCATGAAGCCTTGGGCATCCCCACCAAAGAAGCCAATGCTGCGGGTATTCGCGCTACCAAGCAGGTCCTGAACATGCTGAAAGACCAGCGCCTGCCCCGCACCGAGGAGCTGAAGGCGGAAGAAGATATCATCCGGGCGGAGACCAGGGCCATTCTGGACAAGGTGCTGGAACTGGGGGATGGAGACATGGCCCTCGGGGCTGTGCGCAGTTTCCAGGCCGGAGTTATCGATGTGCCTTTTGCTCCCAGCAGGTTTAACGCCGGCAAAATCCTGCCGGCCCGGGACCACCAGGGTGCGGTGCGGATTCTCGACTTCGGCAACGTGCCCTTTGGACAGGAAATCAGGCAGTTCCACCAGGAGATGATCGGGAAGCGGGGCAAGGCCGAATCGCGCGACCCCTCCTTCCAGATGGTGATCGACGACATCTATGCTATTGGGAAAGGGATGCTTGTAGGGAGACCCAGATAGCTTGCTAGGACAACGGGGACGGTTCTGGGCGTCCTAGCGAAAAAAGTAGATTAATGGTGGTTCCCTGGGCGAAAATGAGTTCGCCAGTCTTCTAGATTTTAAATCCCGGAAGAGGGATGCCGGCGGGAGGTAATAACGTGAAAATCGTCGAAGTACTAGCTGCGCCAGGACTTACAGGTTTCTATTTTGATGACCAGAAGGCCATCAAGCTGGGGGCGGAACAAGATGGGTTTTCCTACACCGGGGAGCCCAAAACCCCTGGCTTTACGGCAGTGCGCCAGCGCGGCGAGTCTATATCCGTGCTGCTTGTGCTTGAGGACGGGCAGGTGGCTTACGGAGACTGTGCCGCTGTACAGTACTCGGGAGCGGGGGGGCGGGACCCATTGTTCCTGGCGGAAGAGTTTATCCCGTTAATTATGGAAGAAATAGCTCCTCACCTGGAGGGAAGGGAACTGGACTCCTTCCGGCAGCTGGCCGAAGAAGTTGAAGCCTTGCGCCGCCCCAACGGGGAGGTCTACCACACGGCCATCCGGTATGGGGTGAGCCAGGCCATCCTGGATGCGGTGGCCAAGGCCCGGCATGTTAGCATGACAGAGATAATCGCCAAGGAGTACGACCTGCCCATTCAGGCTGAGCCGGTGCCGGTGTTCGCCCAGACCGGGGATGACAGGTATCTGAACGCGGACAAGGCTATCTTGAAGCGGGCGGATGTGCTCCCCCACGGGCTGATAAATAATGTGGAGAGCAAGCTTGGGCGCCGTGGCGAGAAGCTCATGGACTATGTCCGCTGGCTGAAAAACAGGGTCCTGGAACTGGGGGACCCGGCCTACCGCCCTGTGCTTCACATCGATGTCTACGGCACCATCGGCCTTGCCCTCGGGGAGGATACGGAGAGGATGGCTGAGTACCTCGGCCAGTTGGGTGAAGCGGCCCAGCCACTTAAGCTCAGGATCGAGGGCCCTATGGACGCGGGGAGCAAGGAGGGCCAGATCAGGGCCCTGAAGGAACTTCGCCTGGCTTTGGAGGCGCGGCAGATCCCGGTGGAGATAGTGGCGGATGAGTGGTGCAACACTTATGAAGACATTGTGGAATTCGTGGACGCAGGAGCGGGCCACATGGTTCAGATCAAGACCCCGGATTTGGGCGGGATTCAAAACTCCATAGCCGCGGTGCTCTACGCCAAAAAGCGCGGGGTCAAGGCTTATCTGGGGGGGTCCTGCAATGAAACCGACTGCGGCGGCAGGGCCTGTGTCCATGTGGCCCTGGCCACCCGCCCTGACCAGATGCTGGCCAAGCCCGGGATGGGTGTGGACGAGGGTTTTATGATTGTACGCAATGAGATGAACCGCACCCTGGCCCTGCTGCACCACTTGCTTGCGGGCAGGGATTGAGGGTCGGGAGTCAGAAGTCAGGAGTCAGGAGTCAGAATGGTTTTAGTATGCTTATACTGCGATTGGGATCTTCGCATTGCTCTGAAGAAAGACCCATGGATCTTGGGGCCTGAAGAAAGGGATAAGGCGTGAAAATTGGGCTAACCACCACTGTGCCGGTGGAAGTGATTTTCGCCGCGGGCCATACTCCCGTGGACATCAACAATATATTTATCGGTGATCAGAACCCCATGCACCTGGTGGAGGAAGCGGAGATTGCCGGTTACCCGCGCAACGTGTGCGGCTGGATCAAGGGCCTCTATGCTACCGTGCTGCGCGAGGAGGATATCCGGGCCGTGGTGGCTGTGACCCAGGGTGACTGCTCCAACACCCATGCCCTGATGGAGACCTGGCAGCACAAGGGGATCGAAATCATTCCCTTTGCTTTTCCCTATGACCGGGACTACGACATGCTGAAGCTCCAGATTGAGAAGCTGATACAGGTTTTGGGCACGGATTGGGAGCAGACGGTCAAGTGGAAGAAAAATTTGGACGAGGTGCGCAGCCTTGCCTGGGAGCTGGACCGGCTGACATGGGAAGAGAACCGGGCGACCGGGTTTGAAAACCACCTGTGGCAGGTATCCAGCAGCGACTTCAACGGGGATCCGGACAAATTTGCCCGGGACCTGGCAGGAGCGCTGGCGGAGGCCCGGGCCAGAGAGCCCCTGGCCCCGGCCCTGCGCCTCGGCTTTATTGGGGTGCCGCCAATAGTGCCTGAGTTGTACGATTACCTGGAGGCCCAGGGGGCCAGGGTGGTGTTCAATGAGGTGCAGCGCCAGTTCAGCATGCCTTTTCAGGTGGAGGACCTGGTGGAGCAGTACCGCCTCTACACCTACCCCTACAATGTCTTCGGCAGGATTGAAGATATCAAGCGCCAGGCTGAGCTGCGCCGCCTGGACGGGTTGATCCACTATACCCAGAGCTTTTGTTTCCGGCAGATTGAGGACCTGATTATCCGCCAGGAAATCGATTTGCCGATTCTCACCCTGGAGGGGGACAGCCCCACCCGCCTGGACGCCCGCAGCAAGATGCGGCTGGACTCCTTCATCGAGATGCTTAAATAGGCTCTGGGGCAATTCTTTTTGGTCGGAATTCAGGAGTCAGAATGGGTTAAGCCTGAATCAAGGGTGTCAGGGGGACTGTCCCCGTGACATTGCATGCCGCTACGCGGCACCACTTATGAATGAAACGAGAGCTTGCTAGCAGCAGAGTCGTTTGATATATCCGGAGAGCGCGATTTTATTTGAAGCGTCCTCACCTTGCGCGATAGCGTTTCGAATCAGAGGACGGTTCAAATTCATGAGCGCCGGAGGATATATCAAACGGACCCCAGCAGACCCGAACTGACCCAATGTTTCAGGGCAGGAGTCAGGAGTCAGAATGGTTTTGGAAGGGATGTTGGAGTTTGACTGTAAGTTGCGGGATTGACCTGGGCAGCCGCAGTGTTAAAGTGGCTGTCCTGCAGGATGAAAAGATACTGGAACTGAAAACCTTCGATACCATTGAGTTTTACCGGAATTACAGCCGCCGGGTTGAGGGTGATTTAAGGGTGGATCTGTCCGGACTGGGGGTACCGGAGACGGACAGGCTGGTCTCCACCGGTTATGGGCGCAATGCCCTGAACCTGGCCGGGGCCAGGGTAATCCCGGAAATCAAGGCTCATCTCCTGGGAGCAATTTTCCAAACCGGGCTCAAGGACTTCACCCTGCTTGACATGGGAGGTCAGGACAGCAAGATCATCAAGGTGCAGCGGGGCAGAATGGCGGACTTTTTGACCAATGACAAGTGTGCCGCGTCCACGGGCAGGTACCTGGAGAACATGGCCAATGTCCTGGGTGTCACGCTGGAAGAGCTGGGCAGGTACTGGCAGGAGCCGGTAGAGCTTAATTCCACCTGTGCCGTGTTCGGTGAAAGCGAACTTATTGGAAGAATTGTGGACGGCCATGACATAGGAAATCTCGCGGCAGGGGTAAACTATACGATTTTCCGGCGGATTCAGCCCATGCTCAGACAGTTGATGAGCCCGGTCATCGTCTTTACCGGCGGGGTGGCAGGCAACTTGGCCCTGCGGCGGATTATTGAGAGCGAGACCGGGGCCGAGGTTGTGGTGCCGGAACATCACCAGCACAACGGGGCCATAGGAGCGGCGGTACAGAAGCTATGAGGCAGGAATCGCGGGTCGGAAATCGGCTTGAGGGTAATAAGCTAGAGGTGATGCAAACATGATTGATGAAATTCGGGTTCTTTCACCCACGGCGATTTTGGGGTATGGGTTTCCGCTTGCCTCCTTTGAGGCGGGGCTGGACCGTAACCCCCATGTGATTGCTGTGGATGCCGGTTCGACTGACCCGGGACCCTATTACCTGGGCTCAGGCCATTCCTTCACGGACCGGACTGCGGTCAAACGGGACCTGGAGGCAATGCTGGTTGCCGGTCGCAGGCTGAATATCCCGGTAATAATCGGTACGGCGGGAGGTTCCGGCGCTAACTCCCACCTGGACTGGTGCCTGGAGATTGTGCGGGAGTTGGCGACTGAACACGGGCTCAGTTTTAAGCTGGCGGTGATTGAGGCTGAAATCCCGAAACGGGAGCTGTTGCGCCGCTTCGAGCGGGGTGAAATCAAACCCCTGCCGCCGGGCGGGGAATTGTCGCGGGAAGACCTGGAACAAAGCACCGCGGTTGTGGGACAGATGGGCATGGAGCCCTTTATCAAGGCCCTGGAAGCCGGAGCAGAGGTGATTTTGGCCGGTCGTTCCTATGATCCGGCGGTATTTGCCGCTTACCCCGTGCTCAGGGGCTTTGACCGGGCCCTGGCCCTGCACATGGGAAAAATCCTGGAGTGCGCCTCTATTGCCGCTACGCCGGGCAGCGGCAGCGACTGTATGATGGGGTACCTGGGGCGGGACCACTTCCGGCTGGAACCACTAAACCCGATGCGCAAATGCACCGTTACCTCGGTGGCGGCCCATACTCTGTATGAAAAGACCAACCCTTACCTGCTGCCTGGCCCGGGGGGGACCCTGGACTTAAGGGAAACCACCTTTGAACAGGTGGAGGAGCGGGTGGTCAAAGTGGCGGGAAGCAAGTTTATTCCTGCTGAGCCTTACACCATCAAGTTGGAAGGGGCGAGACTGGCGGGTTACCGCACCGTGTCCATCGCCGGGGCCAGGGACCCGGTCTTCATCGCCAAAGTGGATGAAATTATCCAGGGAGTGAGGGAAAGGGTGGCTGACAATTTCCGCGCCCTGGAGGGAAAGTACCGCTTGATTTTCCGTCTCTACGGCAGAGATGGGGTCATGGGGGACCTGGAACCGCTGCTGGAACCCGCCTCCCACGAGCTGGGGATAATCATCGAAGCTGTGGCGGAAACCCAGGAGGAGGCCAACACGGTATGCAGTTTTGCCCGCTCCACCATGCTGCATTATGGCTATCCCGGCCGCATGGCCACGGCGGGCAACCTGGCTTTTCCCTATTCTCCTTCGGATTTCAAGGCGGGGGAAGTCTATCGTTTTGCTGTCCACCACCTGTTGGAAGTCAAGAATCCCGTTGAGCTTTTCCCCATGCGCTTTGAGGATATCCCGGGGGTGCGAGGTGAAAATCGGTGAAAAGAGCGCTTTTGCCTGAGTTGGCGGAAGTAATCCGCAGCAAGAATGCCGGGCCCTACGAACTGACCTTTGACATCATCTTTAAGACCAGGGAAATCTTTGAGCAAGTCGCGGCGCGAAAACTGATCACACCCGAGCTGATCGCCAAACTGTACAAGATTCCGCCGGAAAGAGTGATTTCTGTAGTGGAATTTGCCCCCGCCAAGGCCATCAAGGCTACCATCGTCCGGCCCCTGGCCTGCGGCGATGTGGGGGACAGCGACGTCTACGGCGCCCAGCAGCACGCGCCCCTGCTGGGACTGGAAGTAGAGTGGGAGTAGCAGAAGTCAGGAGTCAGGAGTCAGAATAAAGTGTCAGGGGGACTGTCCCTGTGACACTCTGGTTCATTCATCAGTGGTGCCGTGAAGCGGCATGCAAGTCTGAATTCCGACCCTTAAGGTAAGCAAATAAGAATGCGAGGTGGCAGAAGAGGTGAAAACGATCCACACTGATGAGATCATCCCTGTTGTGGAGCGTCTCTGCATGGAGGCTAACTATTTCCTGGGGGATGATATGGTCGCGGCTTTGCAAAGGGCCGCCTCAGCCGAGGAAAATCCCGCAGGAGCGGCTATCCTCAGTCGGCTGGTGGAGAATGCGGAGATCGCCAGGAGTGAAGAAGCGCCCATGTGCCAGGACACGGGCATGGCGGTGATTTTTGCGGAGGTGGGCCAGGACCTGCACATTGAGGGCATGGGACTTACCGACGCCATCAATCAGGGTGTGCGCCAGGGCTACAGCAAGGGCTACCTGCGCAAATCGGTGGTGAAAGACCCCACCCTGAACCGGGCCAACACAGGAGATAACACCCCTGCTATCATTCACTATGACATCGTGCCGGGGGACGAACTCAAAATCACCTTGGCCCCTAAAGGATTTGGCAGTGAAAACATGGGCGGGATCAAAATGTGCAAACCTTCGGAAGGCCTGGACGGAGTCATCAATTTCGTGGTGGACACGGTTGACAAGGCCGGCGGCAATCCCTGCCCGCCAATTGTGGTGGGAGTCGGAGCAGGCGGCGACCTGGAGAAGTGCGCCATCCTGGCCAAGAAGGCCTTGCTCCGCTCCATCGGGGAGCACAATCCCGACCCGGAATGGCGCAAGGTGGAGGAAACCATCCTGGAGAGGATCAACAAACTGGGGATAGGGCCCCAGGGGCTGGGCGGGACCCAGACCGCTCTGGCCGTGTTCATCGAGACCTATCCCACCCATATCGCCGGTATGCCCGTGGCTGTCAACATCAACTGCCATGCGGCCCGGCACAAGGAAGCCGCGCTGAAAGGGAGGGACGCCTAATGGCCGGTGAGATCATGCTGCAAACTCCTCTGACCCAGGATAAGGTACAGAAGCTGAGGGCGGGGGATGCCGTTCTCATAAGCGGCACTATTTACACCGGGCGGGATGCGGCCCACAAGAAGATGGTGGAGGCCCTGGCCCGCGGGGAAGAACTGCCTTTTGATGTCAAAGACCAGATTATCTACTACGTCGGGCCCAGCCCGGAGAAGCCAGGCAAGCCCATCGGCTCCGCCGGCCCCACCACCAGCTACCGCATGGATTCCTACGCGCCGAAGCTCATCGCTCTGGGCCAGACCGGGATGCTGGGCAAAGGCTGGCGCGCACCGGAAGTTATTGAAGCCATGAAAAAATACGGCGCTGTCTACTTCGCTGCCATAGGCGGAGCCGGGGCCTACATAGCCAGATGCATCAAAGCCTCAGAGGTAATTGCTTACCCGGAACTGGGACCTGAGGCTGTGCGCAAGCTTACTGTGGAGAACCTGCCCGCCATCGTGGCGATTGACGCCCAGGGCAACAATATCTACGAGCTGGGCAAGGCCAAATACCGCAAGACATGAAGGCGGCTGAAGACAAAGTGAATACGGAAAAAAGGCGGCTTAAACTGTTCCAACAAGTTTAAGCCGCCTTTTCCTGTGTACCTTAAGAAAGCATTGACTCGGCAAATTTAGCCGTTTATATCAAACATCCTCCAAAGGACTAGGACTCTGACAGGCATTTTCTCTGGAGTGCAGAGTGGTTAATATTAATCCTTTGTACATTTTTAATGCAGATTTAATAATCAATATTTAAAATACAACATGGACGTATTTTCTCCATTTAACTATTTGAGCTGAAATTCGGCAATAATTGAATAAAGGCGTTTTTACTTGTACAATGCGATATTCTGATAGGAGTTGGCTTTTTGAAATTGACGCAGACATGAAATGCGCACACGGAGTGATACTTAATTGCCAATAAGAAACAGATCCAAACGAAAGAAAATTATTTTTCTAGTTTACGCAACTGTATTCGCCTTTTTCATCTTTAAAATGTTCTTCTATGCACACTTCGTAGGCAGGTTTCCCGATGAAGTTGCACATATTTCCTACATAGCTTATTTGGAACAAGAGCATAAAATTATTCCTGATTTTAAAAGCATGACTATCTTAATCCCAAAAGAAAAAAATAACGATTTGTCAGCTGTAAAAGATATTCTTGTGTCCTACCCCGGCCCGTATATATTCGGCGAAAGTGTGAACTACCTTGGTCATCCTCCGCTCTATTATCAGCTCATGCGGTTGTCCGGAGGGGTAAAAGTTCAAAATGGGGTTGCAAGTATTGATATCTGGCGGCTCAGGTACTTTAATATGGTCCTAAGCGCTTTTGCCATGCTGCTTATTTTTTATATCGGTTATAGCCGAATTCGAGATATTCCGATTCTTCACCTGTTGTTTGCCACAATTTGTGTATCTGTGCCAATGCTCGCATATGTCTCCGCCGGGGTAAATAACGACAACCTGGCTCTGCTCGGGGTATCCTTGTCCGTCTTGGGCTTGCTGCGTTTCTCCGAACACAAACGTACTTTTTTCACTTATAGCTTGTTAAGTATTGGACTTTATATTTCTGTTATGTCCAAGCTGACAGCAGGACTCATCGTGCTGCTCGCGTTTGCATTGTACCTTGTTTTTGCGCTCATAACGGAAAAGAACCTGCGATTTCTAAAATCAAAGGAATTTCTTGTGACCCTGCCTGTCTATCTCATAGCTGCTGCTTATTTTGCGTTAGTTCATATGCAAACCGGCAGTTTTCAGCCCAGCTATCGCTTGTTGGATCTACAGGGTTACCTTGCATCCGATTTTTATGTTCCTCCTGCCAGTCGAACCCATATGGATTTCTTACAGTATGCAAAATACTATATTGCAGCTTTCCTGGGTACGTGGACGGGTATCGCGTCCAACGTTTCCTTGTTGAAAGATGAGACAGCGCTTTATTCCCTGCCTCAAATTGGGCTGGTTGGGCTCCTGGTTCTGCCGCTCTTGCTGAGTCTACAGTTAGGTAAAAACAGGCCCGAACGGCCGGCAGCGCTGGCGTTGTTTGCTTTCTACCTCGGCCTGATAATTACCATGATAGTTCAATTTTTGCGCGCTTATTTGGAATACAAAAACATTTCCGGATATCTTGGGGGATATCAGTCCCGTTATTACCTTTGCGGAATTGCCGCAATAGCGTTGGCAACTGTTTTTGCTGCCGGCAACATCTACGGCAAGGAAACGGGGAAACAAGGGCGCGGGCCGGCAAGAATCATAAGACAAATGACCGTCCAATTTGCCGCTTTTGCCTTCGTTCTTTTACTGCTGTATGAGGATTTTGGCTTTTTTCTCAAGCATTTTACGGATTATCTTTAATCCCAAAAATAACGTTGGTGGTGCAAATTAAATGAAATTGATAATTCAGATACCCTGTTACAACGAGGAAAAGACCCTGGCCCAGACATTCAATGATCTTCCCCAAGCCATATCCGGCGTTGACAGTATTGAATACCTGATTATCAATGACGGCAGCACGGACAGGACTGTACAAGTGGCCAAGAAATTGGGCATCCAACATGTGGTTACCTTTAAGCGCAACAGAGGACTGGCCGCGGGTTTCATGGCTGGAATCGAAGCCTGTCTGCGCCTGGGAGCGGACATAATTGTAAACACTGACGCAGACAATCAGTATCGCGGCGAGGACATTGCCAGAATTGTTAAGCCAATAATTGACGGCAAGGCGGAAATTGTGGTTGGCAGCCGCCCTATTGACGAGATTGAGCACTTTTCAAGACGGAAAAAATTGCTCCAGCATCTGGGAAGTTGGGTGGTGCGGTTAGCTTCGGACACCGACATCCCCGACGCGCCCAGCGGTTTCAGGGCTTACTCCAGAGAGGCTGCCATGCGGCTTAACGTTGTAAATCAATACACCTATACCTTGGAGACCATAATACAAGCCGGGCATAACAGGATTGCCATTACCTCCGTACCCATCCGCACCAACCCTGAGACGCGCAAGTCACGCCTATTCAAGAGCACATTTGGTTATGTTAAACGCTCAGCCAGTACGATCATTCGCGCATTTATGATGTACAAGCCCCTGCGTTTTTTTGGCATCCTGGGATCTCTCATTTTCCTAATGGGTCTCTTGATAGCGGTGCGCTTTCTGTTTCACTACCTGTTTAGCACCGGTACGGGACATTTGCAGTCGCTTATTCTCTCGGCAGTATTGATGCTGTTAGGCTTCCAAACATTCGTTGCGGGTTTGCAGGCAGATATCATAGCGGCTAACCGCAAGCTGTTGGAGGATATTCAATACCGGGTGCGCAACCTTGACTATGCTTCCGGTACCGAAGCTGGCATGAAGAGGATAAAGAATGAGCAGAATCAATACAGCGAAAAACTATCTTACCACACGGGCCGGGGGAAAGAACGTTCTGTTCATTACCACCAAAAACATTGATTACATACGAAACACTCAGGAAATAGAGGCTCTCAGCAGCGCGAAATCCATCAAGGTTTTGGGATATCCAGATAAGGGTTATCTCTCCCGTCTCATCAAGGTTTACTTTAAGTTGATGACTTGGTCTATGAAACGGTACGATTTGGTTTATGTCGGTTTTGCCCCCCAGCTTATTATCCCTCTATTTGGCTGGCGGTTCAGGCACAAAATTGTTGTGCAGGATTTTTTCATCTCCCTCTACGATACCATGGTATGGGACCGAAAAAAGTTTAAAGACAAGGGCTTGGCCGCCAAAATTCTGGCCTGGCTGGATAAATTCACTATTAACCGGGCAAACGCGGTGATAACTGATACCCTGGCCCACGCTGAATATTTTGTACGGGAGTTTGGTGTCGATCCTGGAAAGCTGAAGGTGCTGTACCTTGAGGCTGATCCGGTGATTTACTACCCACGTCAGGCGGTAAAACCTGTGGAATGGCAGAACAAGTTCGTAGTATTATATTTTGGCAGTGTACTCCCCCTCCAGGGAGTAGATACTGTTCTGGCGTGCGTCAAGCGGATGGAGGGTATTTCATCTGTAGTTTTTGATATTATTGGCCCGGTGGCGAAAAAAGATCTGCAGCAGTACGCAAAACTTCACAACGTCCGTTTTACTCCCTGGCTTTCCCAGGCGGACCTGGCTGAAAGGATTGCGGCGGCAGATTTGTGTCTTGCCGGCCATTTCAACAAAACTATCGCCAAAGCGTCCCGTACCATACCCGGCAAGGCGTATATATACCGCGCCATGGGCAGGCCTGTGATTTTAGGCGATAACCCTGCCAATCGTGAACAGTTCAGCGAAGACAAGATGAATTTCTATGTTGAAATGGGCAGCGCCGGGAAGCTACAAGAAAAGATACTTTATGCCATGAGCTGTTTGGGGCTTAGTCATTAAATCAAACAGTCTGTATGGCGCCGGCGTGGATAAAATCAGCAAGAAGTGAGTAGACCTTGAAAACTAAACTGCTTAAATACGTTGGATACGGTGTTACAGTGGCGGCATTTGCCTTTCTGGCCAGATCCGTTGCATCAATGCATTTGGATTTTTCCCGCCTCATCAATCCCTTTGCTGCGGTAAGCTGCGGCTTAATACTCTCGCTTGGTTATGCCGGCATTGTTTACTTATCCGCTTATGCGTGGAAAATGGTTCTAGAATTCATCCGCGGGAGTAAAATCTCGTATCGGGATGTGACCGGTGTCTACATTAAGGCCAATCTGGGCAAGTATTTTCCCGGCAACGTAATGCACTTTGCAGGGCGCAACCTCCTGGCCGGTAAATTAGGATTTAAGCAGATGGATGTAACTTTCAGCAGCGCCGTTGAAGTCTTGGCCTTAATTGCGACTGCCGTCATTTGGTCTATACTTCTGGCTCTGCAGAGGTTTACTTCAATACTCGGAAATATCCTTAATAGGACAGATGCAGCGGTGTTTGGCGTAATCGCCGCTTTCTTGTTTGGAGCGGCGGTTCTGGGTTGGGCTGCCATAACAAAAGGCAGCTATCTCCAGAAATACAGGCGCTTTTTCACGCGCGGATTCCTCAAACTTCTCGGCAAGCTGTTCTCTGTCTACAGCCTGACTTTAATTATTCCGGGAATCTTTCTGGTGATGATATTCGCTCTGGTGCTTGGATTCCAGGTGACTCCGCAAAACGCTTTAGTCATAATATCGGCATACATCATCTCATGGGTGGCTGGGTTTATTGTCCCTGGGGCGCCAGGCGGCATGGGTGTTCGCGAGTCTGTTTTGCTCCTCGTGCTTGGACCAATGTATTCGGGTGATTTGGCGGTGTTGGCAGCAATACTTCACCGCCTGGCATCGATGTTAGGTGATGCAGCAGCCTTTCTGGTTGAATCGGGCAGACGCCCGAAGTGAAACTTAACATGAGACACCGCAGGGCATAATGAAAGGCAGGCTGGATAAAGATGAAGATAGCGGTTGCTGGTACAGGGTATGTAGGGCTGGTCACAGGAGTGTGTCTGGCCTACATGGGGCATGTCGTGACATGTGTGGACACGGACGAAAGAAAAATAGCCCTGTTGCAGGCCGGTAAACCTTTGATTCATGAAGAAGGTCTGGAGCAATTGATGCTGCAGACCAGGGAGCGGCTCAGTTTTACGCCGGATTTTGCATCTGCCTACCAGGATGCGGAGGTAATTTTTATAGCCGTGGGTACGCCGGATAAAAAGGACGGCTCAGCAAATCTCATCTATGTATACAATGCCGCAAGGCAGATCGCCGCAAACATAAAAAACGACTGCTTAGTCGTTGTCAAATCCACAGTTCCCATAGGCACCGGCGAGATCATAGAGGCAAGATTGAAAGCCGGATTACCATGCCGGGTGCGCGTTGAAGTCGCATCAAACCCCGAGTTTCTTTCCCAGGGAACGGCGGTGCGAGAAACTCTTCACCCCTCCCGTATTGTGCTGGGGGTGGAATCCGAGCGGGCCGAGAAGCTTCTGCGCAAGGTTTATGCAGGCTTTGATGGTCCTATACTGGTTACCAGCCGTCACAGCGCTGAAATGATCAAATATGCCTCAAACAATTTTCTGGCGTTAAAGATTTCATACGTCAACGAAATTGCCAACCTGTGTGAGGTGACCGGGGCGGACATTTCGGAAGTAACAGAGGGAATGGGTCTGGACCCGCGGATTGGGTCTCATTTTCTTAGGGCCGGGGTAGGTTATGGCGGATCCTGTTTCCCAAAGGACACAAAAGCTCTGCACTGGCTGAGCAGCATGTATAAACATGAGCTTAAGACTGTTCGCGCCGCAATAGACGTAAATGAAAAGCAAAAAACCGTACTGATAAGGAAAGCTCATAAATACTATCCCAACTTGGCGGGGATCAATGTTGCCGTGCTTGGACTCACCTTTAAGCCGGGTACAGACGATTTGCGTGAGGCCCCTTCCCTGGCTTGCATACCTATGCTGTTGACAGAGGGAGCTTATATTCGTGCCTGGGATCCTGTCGGCAGGGCAAATTTCAGCAAATTGTACCCGCAGGGAATTACATACTGTGAGAATATAGGGGAAACACTGGACATGGCAGATATCTGTTTCATTTTTACCGAATGGCCTGAAATAAAACAACTTGACCTGGATGAATTTACGCGACGGATGAAAAAACCTGTGGTATTGGATGGGCGCAACTGTTTCCGGCTCAGCAACGTGCGCGGTAAAGGAATATTGTACGAATCCATAGGCCGTGCCATAGTACATGGTTAATATATATCGATGAGGAAACGGTAGCCTATGCCTTCCGGATGGATGTCAATTGCGAGAACACATGTGCCCCGCTTGTTTGGCGGGGCACATGTGTTCTCGCTGCAGCGAGGCTCGACTCACTTGGCTGAATCTGGGATGGATTGGGCTTTAGGGGCACGGGAGAAGACACGGCTGCGCACCGCGTCTAATACCTGGTAGGCTACCGGTACGATGAGCAGGGTGAGCAAGGTGGAGGTGGTGAGACCGGAGATTACCACCACTGCCATGGAGCGGGATATGAGCCCGCCCTCGTGGGAAACAGCCAAAGGCAGGAGGGCGCCTACGGTGGCTACGGCGGTCATCAGAATGGGCCTGAGCCGGGTGACCCCTGCTTCCACCAGAGCATCTTTCATAGCCAGGCCCTGCTTGCGGTTTTTGAGCGCCCGGTCCATCAAGACGATGGCATTGGTCACCACGATGCCGATGAGCATCAGGAAGCCCACCAGGGCGGGCATGCCCAGAGCCTCGCCGGAAAGGTACAGGCCGATCAGCCCGCCGGTAAAGATAAAGGGCAGGGAGAAGAGAATGGCGATGGGGGCCAGCATTTCGCCGAAGGCTACCATCATCACGGCGTAGACCATGAAGATTGCCGCGACCATGGCAAAAATCATGTTCTTGAAGCCGTCGGACATGGCCTTGGACTCACCTTCGTAGTAATAGCTGACACCTTGAGGCAGGTTCAGAGCTTTGATGCGGGCGTCAACGTCTTTCTGCACGCCGGAAGAGTTGTCGGTGGTGAAGCGGCCTGTGACCGAGATGTATTCCTGCTGGTTCAGGCGCTGAATCGAAGTGGGGCCGGGCTTCTCGTCGATTTTTGCCACATCGGACAGCTTTACCTGACCGCCGGTCATGTTGGCGATTGTCTGGCTGCGGATAACGTCCAGGCTGTTGAGAGCTCCGGTTTTCAAACCCAGGTTCACCGGGGTGGTGCGGCCGTCCAGGGTAACGTCCATCACATCGTCGCCGTTGATCATCTGGCGCACGGCCAGGGCTACCATGGCCGGGTTAAGGCCGTTTTTGGCCGCGGCATCCGGTTTGACATCGATGGAGAGCTGAGGTTTTACCGCGGACAGGTTGGTTTTCACGTTGGCGAGCCCGGGGACGGTCTTGATGGCGTTAACCATCTTGTCGCCGGCTTCCTTCAGAGCGTTAAGATCCGGGCCGTTGACCACGATGAACAGGCCGCCGTAGCCGGTCATTCCCAGGGGGGAGAGGGCGGTTTGCACATCCGGGCCCAGGCTGTTTGTTATCTGCTGCATATCCTGTTCGAATTTTTTCGTTTGATCCAGGGTAACGTTGGGATCCAACTCGATGCCGATTCTTAAATTCTCGCCGTTAACGCTGGTCTGGTAGCTTTTCATCCCGGGGTAATTGCGCAGGGACTGTTCGATCTTGGCGGCTGCCTGGTTGGTCTTTTCCGTAGCGGTGCCTACGGGCATGGTTGCAGTTAGGGAGTAGGACACTGTTTTCTCGGAAGGCAGGAAGTTTTGGGGAATCCTGGAGACCAGGGCCAGGGATGCGCCAAAGACCAGGAGGGACAGGGCGGCGATAACCAGCTTGTGCCTGAGGGACCAGTTGAGTACGGTGCGGTAGGTGCGCTGCAATATGTTCTCTCCTGCCTCCCGGTGCCTGATGCCCAGGAGAAAGAGGCGGGCAAGCAGAGGGACGACGGAAATCGCCACCAGGAGAGAGAAGACCAATGAAACCACTACGGTGACTCCAAAGGGGGCGAAGAATTTGCCTACAATCCCCGGCACGAAGGAGAGGGGACCAAAGACGGCCACGGTGGTGATGGTGGAGGAGGTAACAGCGGGGGACACTTCCTTGGCTGCCCTGAGCACCAGGTCCAGGGAACGCTCCTCGCTGGTGCGGACGTGGCGGTAAATATTCTCCATCACCACGATGGAGTCGTCCACAACCCGGCCTACGGCAACGGCGATGCCCGCCAGGGTCATGATATTCAGGCTGTAATCCAGCCAGTAAAGCACCATCATGGAAGCGAAAATTGACAAGGGTATGGAAAGTATGGCCACCAGGGTGGAACGCCAGTTGCGCAGGAAGAGGAAGGTGACCAGCATGGCGAAGAGGGCGCCGAGGAGGGCTTCGCGCAGCATAACGTCAACGGATTTTTTGATCTGGACTGAGTTGTCCTGGAGCTTAGCCAGGTGATAGCCGGCGGGGAGATTGATTCCCGCCAGCTTGGCGTTGATGTCATTCACTGCTTCTACCGTGTTCGTGCCGGCCTGGGTAAAGATGTCCGTCACCACGGCCGGTTCCCCGTTCAGGCGGGTGATGACCGTATCTTTGTCAGGCGCGTAGGACACAGTGGCGATGTCCGAGAGCTTGATG
The DNA here is from genome assembly GCA_021811155.1 of Bacillota bacterium. Classification (GTDB taxonomy): domain Bacteria; phylum Bacillota; class Desulfitobacteriia; order Desulfitobacteriales; family JAJXUE01; genus JAJZPO01. The sequence continues at coordinate 21,923 of JAJZPO010000001.1, forward strand.
GTGCGGATCTTCAGGGCGGGGGCGGCTGAGACATCGCCGCTTCGCTTCGGAGCGGAGGTGCCGGAGAGGCTTTGCAGGGCTGAGGCCGTATCCCCGCCGGAAGCGTTGACCTGGTCCTGGAGCTGGGTGAGCTGGGTCTGCAAACCGCTTAGCTGGGCTTGTTCAGCGGCGATCTTTTGGTTTTGGACTGCGATCTGCTGCTGCAGGGCTGCCGCTGCGGTTTGGTCTGTGGTGCTTTGCAGGGCTGTGCCGAGGGCTTGCAGTTTTGACTGGTCGGCCAAGAGGGTCATAGAAAGGCCGTTGATGCCCTGGATGAGCTGGATCTGGCCCTGCAAAAGCATCTGGCCCTTGGTCAGGCTGCCTACCCCCTGGCCCAGCTTGCCCAGGGAGGAGCCGAGGGAGCTGAAGCCGTCCCCGACGCTCTTAAAGGCATCGGTGAGGCTGCTCATGTCCTGGTCTATTACCACCAACTCCAGGTTTTTGGCGTCATCCAGGGAATGGATTTTTTTGCCCACTTCCACGTTCAGGCCTTTGTCTGCCAGGGTGACCTGTCCGGCGGGAATGGAGATGTTATTGGCCTGGAGCGCCTGTTTGATTTTATCCAGGCTGAGGTTATACTCTTTCATTTTGTCGGGGTCAACCCGTATGTACAGCTTCTTCTCGGACTGGCCCTGTACTTCCACATTGGAAATTCCAGGGGCGGAGGCGAGAGCCGGTTTGATGTGGTCTTCGACATACTGCTGGATGCTGGCCTGGTCGGTGTTGGCCGTAATGCCGAAGGAGTAAATGGCCTCGGCGTTGGGTCCCTGCTTGGAAATCTGCGGCTTTTGGGCCCCCTCAGGCAGCTTTAGCCCGGCCAGGGCGCTCGTGACATCTTTCTCCGCGTCGCTCATGGACTGTTTCATGTCAAATTCCAAAGTGGCGGCAACATAGTTGCTGCCTGAGGTAACGTAAAGGTTCTTTAGGTTATTGATGCCCGACAGGGCCTGTTCCAGGGGTTTGCCCACGTCATCCAGGGCCTGATGGGGGTTGGCGCCTGGATAAAGCACCACAACAGACAAATAGGGAATATCCACGTTGGGCATATTCTCCTGCTTCATGTTCAGAACCGAGTAGACTCCCCCGGCCAGAATCATCAGCATGGCCAGGAAAATTACCCCGGCGTTTTGCATCGAAAATTTGATCCACCTATTCATTCCTTTTCCTCCCAAACCACTTTCTTGCTTCACCAAGGGTATTACGCAACATGCCGCCGGATGTTCCACCTAGCGCCTGCAAATTATAGCTTATGCATTGTGTGCTTACCACAGTATATTATATCATGAGCTTGAGGAATTCAGGAGTCAGAAGTCAGAATAGGACAAAGGGGACGGTTCCGTTGGACAAAGGGGACGGTTCCGTTTGTCCTAGTGGGATTCACGCTATATGTGACCATCAGCCAGTTGAGGTTCCGGGTTGAAGCAAGAACCGTCACCAGACACGCTAAGCATATCTGTATCGACACCATTTGCTAGGACGTTTAGAACCGTCCCCGTTGTCCTAGAATCTTGAAGCTCTCCATTTCAATGGAGAGTAGTTCACTTGTGCATAAGTTGGAAAAGGGCTACAATGAATAGAGAATTTTCCCTCAGGTAAAGCTAGTCGAGGTGAGGCCGGTGCTGTTAAATGTAGTGCATGAATACCTGATGCAGGCGGTTTATTTTGCTCCCAGGGGAAGAGTGAGGCTCCTGGCCTTGGGGCATAACCTGTCCCAGCGTTATTTAAGCCCGGACGACAACATGATAGGTTTCATCGGGGAGGCTGGAGCGGGTAAATCCCTGCTCATCCGCGGCATGTTCCCCGGACTGGAACTAACCAACGATGACGACGGGATCAATGTGCGGCCGCTGCCTTTGATTGGGGACGCTGAAAAAGAGCACTTTCGCACCCATACCTATCACCTCGATGCCCGGTTCGAACTGGCCTTTACCCAGCCCTGGATTGTGGCTGAGGCGGTGCAGAAGGCCTTGGCCAAAAACCGGCGGGTAATCATCGAACACTTTGATCTCCTCTATCCTTTCCTTAATATGAATGCCCAGGTGATGATCGGTGTGGGCGAGGAGGTCATCGTCACCAGACCTACGGTCTATGGGCCGGAACCCGAGGAACTTGCCGGCATTGTCTTCCGCTCCATCAAGTACAGGCGCATGGCCCACAGCGCGGAGGATATCACGAGCATGATCCTGGAGGAAATGGGACTGAAGCGACCCGAGGTCCATAGTGACATCAAACACGGGTTTGTGCTGGAATTCCGGGAAAAGCCTGACATCGACCTGGAACTGGTGGAACGGCGCGTCAACGAAATAGTCCGGCAGGACCTGCAGATTTGCTACAGTGACGACGAACACATCCGGGTTGGGGAAAATATTTATGGGTGTACCGGCCCGAGGATCCATGTCAAGCGGACCAGTGAGATAACAGAGTTTAAACTGCTCAAAGACTTTCGCTGGGACCCGCTGCAAAAACTTTACACTCTGGCCGGGGTGGTAGGAGATCCTGCCGCAGGGTCTCCGGCTAACAGCCTGGCGGATTATTCAGGCAAAGGGGGCGGTATTGTTGAACAGAAGTGATGGACGGCAGCCGGATGAGCTGCGTCCGGTAATCATAACCAAGGGTTTTCTGGCATACCCCGAGGGTTCGGTCCTGATCGAAGTGGGCCGGACCAGGGTAATCTGCGCCGCAACAGTGGAGGAGAAGGTTCCTCCGTTCCAAAAAGGGAGCGGCCAGGGCTGGGTCACCGCTGAATACTCCATGCTGCCAAGAGCGACAGCCGTTCGTACCGCAAGGGAAGCTACCAGGGGCAAGGTCACCGGACGGACAATGGAGATTCAGCGGCTCATCGGCAGGGCACTGCGCTCGGTAGTGGATTTGAAGGCTTTGGGTGAGCGGACTATCCAACTGGACTGCGATGTGATTCAGGCTGACGGCGGGACCAGGACGGCGTCAATTACCGGAGCCTATGTGGCCCTGGCGGAAGCCCTGACAAAGCTGAAAAACAACGGCTCGATCAGCCGCATCCCCCTCATTGACAGCCTTGCTGCCGTGAGTGTGGGAATCGTGGAGGGGGCACAGCTTTTGGACCTGTGCTATGAGGAGGATTCCCAGGCTCAGGTGGACATGAACGTGGTGATGACCGGTTCGGGCAAACTGGTGGAGGTCCAGGGGACGGCGGAAGGGCATCCCTTTACCCGGGAGGAAATGAACAACTTGATGGATATTGCTTTTAAGGGGATTCGCGAACTGGCCGGGTACCAGAGCGGGACGCTGGGCTGGGAGCCCAAAACAACGTAGGGGGTCAGCAGTGGACATTTTGTTAGCGACAAACAACCAGGGGAAAGTACAGGAACTGGTGAGATTGCTGGGTGATTTGCCCTTCAACGTGCGGTCCCTGCGCGACTTCCCTGAGGTAGGGGAGATAGAAGAAGACGGGGAGAGCTTCGCTGAAAACGCCTTGATCAAAGCCAGGGCGGGGGCCGGCGCCACGGGCCTCCTGACTTTGGCGGATGACTCGGGCCTTGAGGTGGATGTGCTGGAGGGCGAGCCGGGCGTACGCTCCGCCCGCTTTGCCGGCGAACCGAAAGATGACAGCCGCAACAACGCCAAACTGCTGGAACTGCTGCAAGACATCCCTCTCAACCGCCGGACGGCCAGGTTCAAGTCCGTAATCGCCCTGGCCACACCGGAAGGTGAGGAGCATCTGACAGAGGGGACATGCGAAGGCTTGATTGGCCTTCAGCCCAGGGGCCAGGGCGGCTTTGGCTACGATCCGCTTTTTTACGTGCCTGAATATGACAAGACCTTTGCGGAACTAAGCCTGGAAGAAAAGAACGCCATCAGCCACCGCGGCAAAGCCCTGCGGGCTGCCGCTGCCATGCTGGAAAGGCTGGACCAATAGACTCAGGGGTCGGAACTCGGGGGTCAGAACTCAGAACTCAGGAGTCAGAATAATTCTTTGCCATGTATTCCTCAGTTATGCCCTCGTGAAACAGGCCCTGCGCCACTTGGTTGTGGTGCAGGGCCTTTCTGTTACTAAAATTTACTTGCGCTTGACTTCGTTCAGGTAGATGACTTTTCCCTTGTCCCTTGAGCGGGAGGCGGCAGCGGGTTCGCTCTTTGTCTTCTTTTGCTGCCGCAGGGCTTTCTGGTACTTGTTAGTTTCGTCCCGTTTTTTTGAGGGGGCGAATTTATTGTACAGCCACCACAGGGCAAAAAGAATTACCCCGCCGATAGCTACCTTCGGTGCGGCGCCTGAGGCAAAGAGACTCGTGATGAAGGACAGAGCAATCAAGGCAGCCAGGATGATGCCAAGGGCCCCGGGGCTGCCAGGGAATTGATCTGATTTGCGCGGGTTGAACATCGGCCTCTCCCTCCTAATACTATTGTAACCTACGGGACAGGAAATAGACCAGGGAATTTTCCGCAACTTATCGACTCTCTTTTCACATGCTGCCTGGGCTCCGGGGAACCTCCTCAAGCGCCCGTTTTGCTGCAGTGAGGATCTTTTGTCACTTGGGGATGGTTCTGTGCTGACTCACTATTATGGAGCCGAAGCCGCTCAAGGGCCTATTCAAGGCTCTGCCTGTAGCCCGCTGCGAGCTCCCGGTTGACCTCAAGCACCTTCTCATTGATGCCGTAGAAGGAGTACCCGGCTTTGACCGGCGGAAGTTTGTCCGCGGCGGCCTGGGTGGTGATGACCTGCCCCGCCGGAACATAGCGGCCGGGCGGGACGGTTACGCCGATAATGCGGGCCCCCGGCTCGAGCACAGCGCCGCTGCCAATGCGGGATTTAAACACGAAAGCCTGCATGCCCACAAACACGTTGTCTTCAATAAGAGCGGGACCATGGACCTGGGACTGGTGAGCGAGGGAGACGTCCCTGCCGATGTAGACAGCAAAGGCTTTGCCGTCTTTTTCAACCAGGTTTTCTTTAACGGGCTGCCCGTTTTTTTCTGTCTCCAGGGCGTGGATTACCACTCCGTCCTGGATGTTGCAGCCGCTCCCTACATAAATGGGGCCCCCTTCATCCCCGCGCACGGAGGCAAAGGGACCGATGAGGACATTATCCCCGATTTGCACATGCCCGATTACGGCGGCACCGGGGTGGACGTAGGCTGAAGCGCTGACCTCTGGGACCCTGACCCTTGAGTTAAAGCTGGTCGCTACATTCGGCTCCAGGTTGGCCGCCTGGAATGCAGCTGCCTGGGCGCCGGCGGGGGTGTCTTCTGTTTTGTTGGACTCTGTGCCAAAGTAACTTGAGCTACAGCCGCCGACATTTAGCAAACTTAGAAATAAAAATAAGACAATGATTTTTCTAAACAAATACCAAGCCTCCAGACCTAAAATATTTTGTTATCTGAGGAAAATTAAGTCAGCGTTTTGCAAACGCCAATATTGTTTCCGTGTTTTCCGGTTGATATCCGCTTTTACAGGTAAAGACTGCAAGTTGACAATCCTGCTGCTTTGCAGTTAATATTAAATGTGCTCCAAAAAATAATCTGAAACAAGATGACCAGACATAGCTATTGTTAGTTCCGGCCCCGGTTCTTTCCTATTGACTGGCACATGGTTTTAAGCTATACTATTTCTTGTCGCTGAGCGGGGTATAGCGCAGTTTGGTAGCGCGCCTGCCTTGGGAGCAGGAGGCCGGGGGTTCAAATCCCTCTGCCCCGACCATAACTCGATGTTCGAAGTTTGAGGTTCGAGGTTCGATTTAGAATAATAGATTTTGAGCCTGGTATCCTCAGGGTTTGTAGCTTCGGAGAGAGTTTTCCCGTTGATGAGCGCCTGTAGCTCAGTTGGATAGAGCATCTGCCTTCTAAGCAGGTTGTCGGGAGTTCGAATCTCTCCAGGCGCGCCAAAACAATATGGTGGATGTGGCGAAGTGGTTAACGCACCGGATTGTGGTTCCGGCATTCGGGGGTTCGAAACCCCTCATCCACCCCATTCGCGTATAAATGGTTAGCGTTTTGCTAACCGTAATTATATTGGGGTGTCGCCAAGCGGTAAGGCACCAGACTTTGACTCTGGCATGCGTTGGTTCGAATCCAGCCACCCCAGCCAGATAAAATTAATAAGTTTTGCGGGAGTGGCGGAACTGGCAGACGCACCAGATTTAGGTTCTGGCGGGCAACCGTGCAGGTTCAAGTCCTGTCTCCCGCACCATTTACATTGCAGCAATTAAGATTCCGCAGGGAGTCTTTTTTTGCATTTCATGGTTTTTACCACTGTCCTGAGGATTTACGCTTCAGTTCCGGCATACGGGCGTTATGCTTGTACATATAGGAACAATGTTGTAAAATTGTCCTCAGGTTTTGTGTTTTTATACCCGTCTTCAAGCTGGCTTATAAAGTGGTGAATTATGAAGAACATCAGGCAGCAGGTCTTTCTGCTGGCAGTGGGACCGCTCATAGCTGTTACCCTGATAACTTTGCCGATCCTGGGGGTTATCAGCAGGGAAAATGCCGTATATGCGGAAACTACCAAGGTAAAAAGCGACCTGGCCAACGGCGAGGCCATACTGGAGTATCTTTACCCCGGCACGTGGGAAAGCAAGGACGGACTCCTGTACAAGGGCGGGATAAGGATTAACCAAAACTATATCCCTGTTGACCGGATCGCTGCGCTCTCGGACGATAACGTAAGCATTTTTTGCGGCGATACCAGGATTTCCACCACTATCCGTACCAATGACGGGGAGCGCGCGATAGGCACCAAAGCTGCAGAACATGTTTCTGCCAGTGTACTAAAAGACGGGCAGCTTTACATCGGTGAAGCAAATGTGGCGGGCGCTGCCCCTATGACCGGGTATAAGCCGATCCGGGATAAGAATGGGAATATAATAGGTATGATTTCTGTAGGCATATCGCAAAAGTTCGTTGACCACCTGTGGCGGGACTACTTTCTCATCATGATTGCGTGCAACCTGGCGGTTGCCGCGGCAGTGGGAGCGGTTTTCTGGCTCTTTGCCCGACGCAGCGTTTCCGGCCCCCTGGAACGGATGACAAATAACCTCTGGGAGGTTGCAACCAGCTACGGAATCGATTATTCGCATCCCGCAACCGTGGGCGGGCTGGCTCAAGGATGTGAAAACTTCCTCAGAATGAGAACCGAGGCGGTTGACGAGAGCAGCGCTGCTGTTGAAACGGCCGCTCCTGATAATAATGTACCTGCCGCCGGCCAAGCAAGCCCGGTCGGACAGGAGCCAAACCCTAACGAATTTACTTACATTGAGCCTTTTCCTTCCAGTTCCCAGGTGGTTCCCATGCCCCTGAAGGAGGAGCTGCCGAAGGGGCTGAATCGAACAACCATGCAGCAAATCGTCACCTTCCTCTTGAGCAGGAACGAGCCCATGTCTGCGGAGGAAGTAGGTGAAGGCGTCAACATTACCCGGGTGACCGCGCGCCGCTACCTGGAATACCTTGAGAACAGCGGCAGGGTCAAGATAATTATCAGGTACGGCACTGTGGGGCGTCCGGTCAAGCTATACAAGGCGATACTCAGAGAGCAGTGATTATAGGGAGTGGATAGAAGGTTGTGAGTCACTTGCAGCCTTTTTTGTTTTGTCCTGAAACCCGGCACAGCAGGGTTCTCACGGCTTGCGCCGAATTTCACAAGAGTTTTGAAAATTTAGTTTATTTAGTAAATGGATAAATCTTTAGTTCAATATGTACAAAAGCTATTATTATTTGAACCGGACAGTTAGTATTGACTTTGGACAAAACTGGCAGCGGGGGTCGGATATGCACGAAACTGCCCTGGTTTCAGGCATTATGAAAATAGCGTTCGAACAGCTGGAAAATCACAGGCTGAACAGGCTGGTGGCGATCAAACTGAAGGTGGGGGAATTTTCCGGAGCTTTCCCCGACGCTCTGAGGTTTGCCTTTGAGGCCATGGTGGCAGAGACGGAACACAGCGGAGCACGTCTGGAAATCGAAGAAATCCCCGGGAGGGGCCTTTGCCGTTTCTGCCAGGCGGAATTCTCTTATACTCCCGGCATGGAATGCCCGAGCTGCGGGGGATTGGCGCCAAAACTGGTGCAGGGAGAAGAGATGCTCCTGGAATCGATTGAGGCTGAGTGAACTGAGGAGGGTAATGGTGGAAATTAAGGTTGTTGCCAATGTACTTAAGGCAAACGAAGATATGGCTGTGGTGAACCGGGAGATTCTTTCCCGGCGCGGCATCAGGGTCGTGAACATGATCAGTTCACCGGGCGCAGGCAAGACCACAATCCTGGAGCGCACTGTCGAAGCCTTGAAAAACGAAATCCCTATGGCGGTCATTGAAGGGGACCTGATGACTACCCGGGATGCTGAGCGAATTAACCGGCACGGTGTTCCGGTTGTCCAGATTAATACCCAGGGGGGATGCCACCTGGATGCCAATATGGTCAACAAGGCCATGTTGGAGCTGCCCCTGGATGAAATAAAGCTGTTGATTATCGAAAATGTCGGCAATCTTGTCTGCCCAGCCTCGTTTGACCTGGGTGAAGATGCGAAGGTTGTGGTGCTGTCGGTCCCGGAAGGGGACGACAAGCCGTTAAAATACCCGCAAGTCTTTAGCAAGGCTGGAATTTGCCTTTTGAACAAAATAGATTATTTGCCCCACAGCAACTTCAATCTCAAGCAATTTTACCAGGATGCGGCTGCTTTGAACCCGGAGCAAAAAGTCTTTGAAGTCTCTGCCCTGAGAGAGGACGGGATGCAAAATTGGTACAATTACCTGCGGGAGCTGGTCCGGAAAAACCGGTTCGGGCTGTGACTGGGCCAGGTGAAGATTCATCCGCCCTTCTAGGGCTTGAAGTAAAAATCAAGGGCACGGTGCAGGGGGTTGGGTTTCGTCCCCATGTTTACCGCCTGGCTGCCGGCCTGGGATTGTTTGGATGGGTGATTAACACCGCCGCCGGGGTAACCGTTCACCTGGAGGGACATTTGTCTCAAATTGAGGCTTTTTGCCGGGAATTGCGCGCCAACCTGCCACCCCTGGCAAGAATAGACTCCTGGCTTGAACGCCCGGCTGTCCCGGCAGGCTACAGCTCGTTTTTTATCCAGGAAAGCCATGCGGGGTCCGATACTGAGATCAGCATCCCCCCGGATACCGGCACCTGTCCTGATTGCCTGGAGGAATACTCCGATCCGGCGGACAGGAGGTACGGTTACGAATTTACCAACTGCGTCAACTGCGGTCCCAGGTTCAGTATAACCCGGGCTGCCCCGTATGACAGGGCCAACACCTCCATGCATATGTTCCGGATGTGTGAGCGGTGCCTGGCGGAATATTCCGACCCCGCCGACCGGCGTTTCCATGCCGAACCGAATGCCTGCCCGGTCTGCGGTCCCAAAGTGGAGTTCAGTTCCGGCACCAAACCGGAAGATATCCGGCAGGCCTTAAAGGCAGGCCGGATTCTAGCGATAAAAGGAATCGGCGGCTACCACCTGGCGTGCAACGCCCTGGACGAGAAGGCTGTCCTGCTCATGCGCCGCCGCAAAAAAAGGGAAACAAAGCCTTTTGCCATTATGTGCCGGGACCTGGACGAGGTACGCCGCTATTGCTATTTGTCCGCGGAGGAAGAGGGCCTCCTGGCCTCGCCCGCAAAGCCTATAGTTTTGCTTTGCCGCCGGGAGGATGCTCCTCTTGCGGCGGAAATCGCGCCAGGACTCAACACATTAGGTGTTATGCTGCCGTATACTCCTTTGCATTACGGGCTTTTTGACCGCGAACTGTCCGTCTTGGTTATGACCAGCGCCAATATCAGCGGTGATCCGCAAATCCTGACCGCAGCAGAAGCTCACTCCGAACTTGAGAACCTGGTGGATGGGTTTGTAGAGCACCCGCGGCAGATTGTCAACCGGGCCGATGATTCGGTCCTCATGCGCCATAATGGGCACGACTATTTTGTCAGGCGGTCCAGGGGGTATGTGCCGCAAAGGATTCTTCTGCCTGAGAGTGTGCCGGAGATCTTTGCGGCCGGAGGGGACTTGAAAGCCGTATTTGCCTTTGTCCGGGAAAAATCCGTTGTCCTCAGCCAGTATTTCGGAGACCTGGAAAATGTCAAGAATTTTGATGCCTACCGGCAGAGCGCAGAGTTTTTCCGCGGGTTTCTCCGGGCTGAACCGAAAATAGCTGCGGCCGACCTGCATCCCAATTATTTCAGTTCGTCTTTGGCCCGGGACTTTAACCTTCCTCTGGTACAAATCCAGCACCACCAGGCTCATTTTGCCGCCTGTATGGCGGACAATGGCATTACGGAAAAGGTCCTGGGCGTGGTGTGCGATGGCACAGGGTACGGTGAAGACGGAACTGTCTGGGGTTGTGAATATTTTTACGGTGATTTTCAGCGGCCGGCCAGGGTTGGAAGCCTGGAGCAGTTTTTCCAGTCCAAAGGTGACGGGGTGCAAAAGAACCCAGAGCAAATGGCTGCCATGCTTCTCTATGAACTGGGCTGCAGAGAGGAAATAATCGCCGGCTTGCTGCCAGGGTGCGCTGAAATCCTGCCTTTGCTTGCTCCCATGCAGAGGAGCAGGATGCTCAGCGTCAGATCGTCCAGTTCAGGCCGGCTGTTTGATGCAGCGGCAGCTCTGTGTGGAGTTTCAACCCGCTCTTCTTATGAAGGGGAAGCTGCCATGCGGCTGGAGTCCCTGGTCGGAGGGCTGAGAGACGTCAAACCCTATTATTTTGAAATCAGGGAGAAGGACATGCCGCGCTTGTCATGGGATTTCCTGGCCCTGATGGCGGAAGACAGAGCAGCCGGCCTCTCGCCCCGGGAAATGTCGGAGCGTTTCCACCGCACTTTTGCGGACGGGATTCTGGCAATGCTCACTCTGCTAAAGGAAAGGTTTCCCGCCCAAAAAGCGGTTTTCTCCGGCGGGACTTTCCAAAACCGGGTGCTTATAAACTATCTGGCGGAAAAGATACCGGAGATCGGGCTTACCCCTTTTTTCCACCGCCAGGTTCCTGCCAATGACGGCGGACTGGCCCTGGGGCAGGTGGTGTTAGCAGCTGCGGAGTATCGATAGGAGGAGTTGTTATGTGCTTAGCGGTACCGGCTAAGGTGATCTCCCTTGACAAGGAGATTTTCCTTGGCGAAGTCACGATTATGGGAAACAGCAAAATGGTCAGCATCGCCCTGGTGCCCGAAGTGGAAGTGGGGGACTGGGTGCTGGTCCATGCGGGGGAGGCCATAAGCCTCATTTCCCCGGAAGCTGCCCAGGAGTCAGAGGAGCTGTGGCAAGCGATCATCGACGGTTGACGGAGGAGAATGCCCGTGATTGAGGATGGAAAGCGGAAGTATTTCCGACTTTTTAGAGATGAGCTGGAGCGGATTGCTGTGCGGCCGGTCCGGTTGATGGAAGTATGCGGCACCCATACCATGGCAATCGGCAGGGCCGGACTGAGGCAGGTCCTGCCGCCGCAAATCAGCCTGGTCTCCGGCCCGGGGTGTCCGGTATGCGTCACTGCAGACGCGGATATCGACTCCTTCCTGGGGTTGGCCAAGGAAAGGCGGGTCACTGTCGCTACCTTTGGCGACATGATGCGGGTGCCTGGCAATGAAGGAAGCCTGGCTGATTTTAGGGCCGCCGGCGCAGATATCAGGGTAGTCTACTCTCCCCTGGAGGCTTTGGAGCTGGCCCGTTCCAACCCCGGCCAGGAAATTGTCTTTCTGGGCATCGGGTTTGAGACCAGCGCCCCTGGGACGGCCCAGGCCATCATCCGCGCCGGGAGGGAAGGGCTGAAGAACTTCAGCGTGTACAACCTGCACAAGACAGTGCCGCAGGCGCTGCAGGTACTGTTGGACGATCCCGGGCAGGCTCTTGATGCCTTCATCCTGCCGGGGCATGTCAGCGCCATCATCGGAGAAGCCCCGTACCGCTTTATGCCGGAGAAGTACGGCGTGGGCGGGGCCATAGCCGGTTTCGAACCTACGGATATTTTGGCCGCGATTGCCAGACTGGTTAAGGACATTAATTCCGGCTGCCCTCGCATTACCAACCTCTACGGCCAGGTAGTCCGCCCCGGCGGCAACACCGCGGCGCAGCAAATCCTGGCTGAGACCTTTGAGCCGTGTGATGCCGACTGGCGCGGGCTCGGCATGATTCCCGGGAGCGGCCTGAAACTGCGCCCGCGTTATGCCGGATTCGACGCGGCGCTGAAATTCGGCGTCAGCCGGGCCCCGGCGAAGGTCCGCGCCGGCTGCCGCTGCGGCGAGGTCTTGAAAGGAATCCTCAGGCCTGTGGCGTGTCCGCTGTTTGGCAGGACGTGCACCCCTGAGCATCCGGTCGGGCCCTGCATGGTCTCCTCCGAAGGGACCTGCGCAGCCTATTATCTTTATGAAGGCGGGAAGGCCCATGCCAGCTAAAATTACGCTTGCCCACGGCAGCGGGGGGGGAATGTCATCCCGCCTGATAGCGGATGTCTTTTACGACGCCTTCGGCACCGACGGGGCAAAGGCCAACGACGCAGCTGTCCTGAGTCTGGCCGGGGGCAAGCTGGCTTTTACCACTGACAGTTTTGTAGTCAGTCCGCTTTTTTTCCCGGGCGGAAACATAGGCAAGCTGGCCTTTTGCGGCACTGTAAATGATTTGGCCACAGCCGGAGCCAAACCGGTGGCACTGGCGGCTTCCTTCATAATTGAAGAGGGCCTGGAACTGGAAGAACTGCGCCTTATCGCCCGGACCATGGGCGAATTAGCAGCGGAAACAGGCATCCCGATTGTTACCGGGGATACCAAGGTGGTGGAGAAGGGCAGCGCCGACAAGGTCTTTATCACCACCAGCGGCGTTGGCATTGTACCCGGTGAGCTTAACTACCATCCCGGCAGAATTGCCCCCGGGGATGCGATTATCGTCAGCGGCACAATAGGCGATCACGGTTACTGCATAACGGCCCTGCGGGAAGGAATCGCTATCAAAAGCAATGTCACAAGCGACTGCCAGCCCCTGCACACTATGGTGTCCTCTTTGTCCAGCCTGGGTGACGGTGTACATGCCGTGCGCGACGCCACCAGGGGCGGTGTGGGAACCGTGCTGAACGAATGGGCCGCCCAAGCCGGGCAGGAAATAGTTATCTCGGAGGGACTGCTGCCGGTCCTGGACGAGGTGAGGGGAGGCTGCGGCATGCTGGGTCTGGAGCCCTTATACCTGGCCAATGAAGGAAAGATGCTGTTTGCGGTATCTGCCGGCCTGGCTGATAGAGCTTTGTCCATTCTGCGTCAACACCCGGCGGGTCGAGACGCGGCCGTAATCGGCCGGGTCAACCCCGGAGAGCCCAGGCTGCTGCTGGAAACTGAGTGGGGGACCAGACGCATTGTGCCGGTGCCGGTAGGGGAAATACTGCCGCGGATATGCTGAAACAGAAGTCAGAAGTCAGAAGTCAGAAGACAGGAGTCAGGAGTCAGGAGTAAGAAGTTGGAAGCCAGAAGCCAGAAAGCCGGTAGTCGAGTCGGACTGAGTGGACAGAGAGAAAAAAGAACAGCTCCAAGTATTCTGACTCCTGACTACTGACTCCTGAATTCTTGGTCATGCAAGAAAGGTGGTTGTGAATGGACCGGGCGGGTTTTTTCCGGTATCTGGCGGCAAGAGGGGCTTCGACAGCAGTGGATGTGGTGAAGCATGTAATCAACCCCTTGGCAAGCCTGGAGGACATAAAGACGACTGTCAGGCCCCTTATTCCATTAAGCCAATATACTGCCAGGCCCCAACTGCTCAGCGCTTCTGATCCGCCTTTGTTCTTAACCGGAGAACCGGGGGCAGATCTTAGGGCAGTGAAGGCTACCTGTGAAAAAGACGGATTCCTTCTCTCCTACCTGCCCAGGGAAGAAGCGCTATTTTGCCCTGCCTGTAATACAAAACATGCTTTGAAGCGAGGTGATGCAGCAGCGGGCGCCGGTCTGCCGGCATACCCGGTGGCGCTAGACGGAGATTACATCTGTTTAATCAAGTGATTAAAGAAGTGATTAAAGCAAAGACGAAAAAAGGATGTCAAGAGGGGGTTTAACAGTGGGATTATTAGAAGAACTAAGCTCTAAGAGGATTGAGCGCCGCGATTTCTTAAAACTGTGCGGCGCTGTGACAGCGGCCTTTTCCCTGCCGCTTACGTTTCAGGACCATATTGCCTCCGCAGCGGAGCAGGCCATGGCCAAACCCCGCGTAATCTGGCTCGAGGGCCAGGATTGCGCCGGCTGCAGCGAGTCATTCCTGGCAACGATGAACCCTTCCGTTGCCGAACTGGTCCTGGACACTTTGTCAATTCGCTATCATGAGACTATTATGGGCGCTTCCGGAGAGGTGGCAGAAAAAGCCCTGCGCGACACCATGAAAGAAGGCGGCTACATACTGGTGGTCGAAGGTTCCATACCCAAAGCGGACGACCGGTTCTGCCTGGTTGGCGGCAAGCCTTTCCGGGAGACCGTGATGGAAGTGGCGGAGAATGCGGCGCTGGTGATTGGCGCCGGGTCCTGCGCCATGTACGGTGGGGGCATTCCGGGTGCCACACCCTCAATGGGTGGCGGAGTTGGGGAATTTGTCAAGAACAAGCCGCTTATTAACCTGCCGTCCTGCCCGGTGAAACCGTCACGTCTGGTGGCCACTGTTTTGTATTACCTCGCGGCAAAAAAGGCGCCTCCGCTCGACAGCTACAATAGGCCGGTGGCCTTCTACGGCAGCCTGATCCATGACAACTGCCCCCGGCGGGGCCAGTTTGAAAAGGGCAATTTCCTGACCGACTGGAACGATCCGGAACAGCGCGGCTACTGCCTGCTGAAGAAGGGGTGCAAAGGCCCGAAAACCTATTCCGATTGTGCACAGGTCTGGTGGAACGAGGGCGCGAGTTTCTGCATGAATGCCGGCGCGCCTTGTGCCGGCTGCGGCCAGCCTGAATTCTATAAAGAGTTTTCCCCGCTTTACGCAAACCAGGAAACGTTGGGGATCGGATTTGGCAAGTCGGTCAATGTTGACACTGCCGGGGCCTTCGTAATCGGGGCTACTGCGGCCGGTGTCGCAGTTCACGGCATAGGCCGGGTCATTGCCGGAAAAGGTCCGGATGCAAATAAAGAGGATGAATTAGGTTAGGGAGGCAGTGAAAGAATGGCTCAAAAGATTATCATAGATCCGGTCACCCGCATCGAAGGCCACCTGGCCATCGAAGTAGAAGTGGAGGGCGGCAAGGTTAAAAACGCCTGGTCCAAGGGGACAATGTTTCGCGGTCTGGAAGTGCTGCTGCGGGGGAAAGATCCCCGCGAGGCTTCGTATGTAACCGATAGGGTTTGCGGCGTGTGCACTGGTTCCCACCAATGGGCTTCAGCCCTGGCCCTGGATGACGCTTTCCACGCCAATGTGCCCGATGGGGGCAGACTTGTGCGCAACCTTATCCTGGGAGCAATCTGGCTGCACGACCATCCGCTTCATTTCTATCACCTCAGCGCGCTGGACTACCTGGATGTGATGGCTGTTGCCCAGTACAAGGGGAACGACCCCGGCCTGAACCAGGTAAAGGATAAGCTGGTTAAGCTGGTCCAGATGAAGGACACTTCGCCCCTGACCCCGCGCTATGAACCGGATGAATTCTGTGTGACAGACCCGGAAATTGTGACCACAGCCGTTGCTCACTATCTTAAGGCTTTGGAAATTCAGGCAAAGGCCAAGCGGATGGCAGCGCTTCTGGGCGGAAAAGTTCCCCACAATGCCGCGATTGTGGTGGGCGGAGCTACAGTTTATCCGGAACTCCAGCTGCTGGCCCAATTCCGCAGCCACTTGCAAGAGGTTGCTGATTTTATCGAAAACATCTATATTAAGGACGTCTTGCTCTTTGGCACCGGCCCCCTGCTACCCCTGGCCAAGGCCGGGGTAGGTGATTCCGGCGGGAATTACCTGAGCTACGGCGGCTTCGCCAATTCCTCAGCTAAAACGGACCTGCACCTACCCGCAGGAGTTATCATAGATAATCAGTTTGACAAAGTCAGCCAGGTTTCCACCAACATGATTTTGGAGCATGTGTCCCATGCCTGGTATGACAACAACAGTCCCTTGAATCCCGCAGAGGGGCAGACCAGCGTTAACCCCAACAAGAGCCAGGGTTACAGTTATATCAAGGCTCCCCGCTATGATGGCAGGGCCATGGAAGTCGGCCCGCTGGCACGCACGCTGATCTCAAAACCGGCGGAATTCATGCAGCTGCTGCAGCAGGGCGTTAAGCCCGGCGCTGTAGCACGTCATGCGGCGCGCGCTATTGAGACCGTAAGGCTGGCAAAACAGTTGTTCAAGTGGCTGGATCAACTGGAGAATATGGTTGCGTTGGGACAGTGCAAGATCCACGACACCTCGGCCTGGGAAGTTCCCAAAAATTCACAAGGGGCCGGCTTGACAGAAGCGCCGCGCGGAGCCCTCGGACACTGGCTGAAAATCGTCGATCAAAAAATCGACAACTATCAACTGGTGGTACCCTCAACCTGGAATCTTTCGCCCCGGGATGATAACGGGGGAATGGGGCCGGTTGAGAAGGCCTTGATCGGCGCTCCGGTACCGGATGTCAGCAATCCCTTGAATGTGGTGAGAATTGTCCGCTCCTTTGACCCGTGCATTTCCTGCGCAGTGCATATCATCGAGCCCAATTCCAATAAAATCCTGGAATTTAAGGTGAGTTAGGAGGCGAGTTGAATGAGTTCGGTAAAAATTACTCTGCCCCGCCGGCTCTTCCACTGGACCAACCTGATTGCTATTGCAGCCTTGGCGGTAACCGGCTGGTACATTCATAAGCCCTTCGTTCCCGGCTCTATGGGGCTGGTGCGGCAGATTCATTTTGTCTTTGCTTTTGTCTTTGCCATCAATACTTTGCTGCGTGTCTACTACGCCTTTACCCCGGCAGGGGACTGGAGGAAATACCTTAAGCCGCAAATCAGCAAAGAAAGGATCAGGCTTGTGTTCAGACACTATGCCTTTTATGAACACCTGCCCGAGGGGGAAGAATTCCGCCTGCTGCAAAACGCTTCCTACCTGGCCCTGGTTTTGCTGTTTGGAGTTCAGATTTTCACCGGCATCCTGATGTATAACCCCGAGGGGGGCGTCACCGGGATTATTAACTGGCTGGGAGGGCTGAGCGCAGTCCGGCAAGCCCACCTCCTGCTGCAATGGGCATTTATCGCCTTTACTATAATCCATCTATACATGGTGGTTTCTGAAGAACTGTTCCAGGTCAAGAACATTTTCTTTGGCATCACCAGCGGGAAGGAAGGAGTGGTCAATGAAAGATAAAGTCCTTGTCTTGGGAGTGGGAAACTCCATCCTAAGCGATGAAGGTATCGGTGTCCACTTAGCACGGCGCCTTGCCGCAGAAAACCTTCCGGCCAATGTCGAGGTTCAGGACGGTGGAACCCAGGGGCTGGAACTGCTGGATTACATGGATGATGTGGCCAAGTTGATCATTGTGGACTGCGTTAAGGCCGGCGATGAGCCGGGGAGCATCTTCCGTTTTGAACCGGATGCTATTGACGTCATTCCCCGGCAGTACAAGATTTCATTCCATGACTTGGGGATTTATGACTTCCTGCGCATAGCCTCGGCTCTCGACATCCTGCCTCCTACAGTGATTTTCGGCATGGAGCCGGAGAAGATTACGTGGGGCGAGGAGCTTTCCCCCAGCGTGGAGAGAAAAATGGGCCGTTTGAAGGAACTGGTGCTGGAAGAAATAAACTTGAGTTTAAGCGGGATTAAGTCTAAAATGGAGGTGGCACAGGCTGTTTGAGCCTTGGCCTAAAAGGGCGGAAGTTCTATACTAAGGGGAGTGGGCTGTGTATCCTTTAGCATTGGGATTCCTGGCAGTTCTTATAGTTGGCGGTGTCATCCTCTTCAGCTTCAGTATCC
This sequence comes from Bacillota bacterium, assembly GCA_021811155.1. Classification (GTDB taxonomy): domain Bacteria; phylum Bacillota; class Desulfitobacteriia; order Desulfitobacteriales; family JAJXUE01; genus JAJZPO01. The sequence goes on from JAJZPO010000001.1 coordinate 39,811, forward strand.
TGGTGCTCAAAGAATGGGAGCGGGTAGCTGTCCTGACCTTGGGTAAGTACAGTGGACTGAAGGGTCCTGGTTTGGTGGTGATTTTCCCGCTCATTCAGTCCTTTACCAACAGGATTGACATGCGGGTAAAGACCAGCAAGTTCCAGTCTGAGACTACCCTGACCAAAGACGGTGTGGCTGTAACCGTTGACGCGGTCCTCTTCTGGCGGGTGGTCGACCCGGAGGAGGCAACTCTGCAGGTAACCAATTACCGGCAGGCAGTTGAGCTGGCGGCCCAAACCACTCTGCGGGAGGTAATCGGCCGGATGAACCTGGCCCATATTCTCTCGCACCTGGAAGAACTGGACATCACCTTAAAAGAAATTATTGCCCGCAAAGTACTGCAATGGGGCATTGAGGCCAAGGCTGTTGAAATCCGGGATGTACAGATTCCTGAGGAATTGCAGGAGGTCATGTCGCGGGCGGCCCAGGCTGAACGGGAAAAAGAGGCCAGGATTACCTACGGCGAGGCTGAGGTAGAGGTAGCCAAGAAGTTTGTGGAGGCAGCCGCCATTTATGCCGCCGATCCCAACGCCATGCAGCTTCGGGCTATGAACATTATGTACGAAGCCTTTAAGCGGGACAAGAATACCGTTATCGTGACTCCCACCAATGTGACCGAATCCCTTAACCCCAATACCCTGTGGGCTGTGTGGAACAAGCCTGAAGATACAAAGCAGGAATAGGACGCATGTCCTTAGAGGGAATAAAAAGCTCGCCCGGCCAGCCGGGCGAGCTTTTTATACCTCAGGAAACAACCATGACCTACGCATGCATTCCTTGGCTGACGGTCAGCACGGCGGCTCGGGACTTCCAGGAGCCAGGTGAAAATTTGCTCCGGAAGAGTTCATCCTCCCTGAAGCAGCTTAACTTCCAAGTAGCGTTTTTCGTAAGAAAGTATATACTCGGCAGTAGGGTGCGGCACAAAGAGCGGTTTCTAGTGGGTGTAGAAAGGCCTGGTAACTTTGGCGGCAAACTGCCTTAAGGTAGTTTTCGGACCAATAAAGATCCTGGGGATTGCGTAAGGATTATTATCCGGCCTGACCCAACCGGGATTGGTCGAAAAAGCAAGCACAAAACCATTCGACTTAAGCGCCCGGATGGCGTTGTCATTGTACCTGCCGCAGGGATAGGCAAAGTAAATGAGTGATTTACCCGGCAATGCCTGCTCCAATACTGCGTTACACTGCTTCAGTTCCAGTGTTTGCTGCTCTTGGGCGAGGGCAGCCAAATCAGGGTGACTGAAAGTATGATTGCCAATGTCCCATCCGGCCGCGGCTAAGGTCTTGATGTCGTCCAGGCTGACGGAGCCGCTTTGTCCGACGAAGCCGCCAATGACAAAGACCGCAGCAGTAAAACCATGCTCAGCAAGTATGGGCAGGGCCGTGGTCAGATTATCCTGGTTTCCATCGTCGAAGGTAATCAAAACGGACTTTGGCGGTAACGGCTTGTTTTCCAGCAGGTAATCCCCTAATTGCGCCAACTTAACGGTGTGAAACCCTCTAAGGCGCAGGTAGTCCATCTGTTCGCGGAAATTGTTGACCGGTACAGCCAAGTTGTATTTGTCAGGGTTATCACTGATGCGGTGATACATCAAGACGGGCAGAGCGAAGCTGTTGACGCGTTTGGGCAGGGGCTTCCCACGCGCCTCAAAGGCTTGCGCCGGTGCCGGGGTGGGAAGAAACCGGCTGCTGAATTTTTCTGCCAACACTTCGTCCCTTTTGGGGTGCACAGGTTCATTGAACTGCCGGGCCGCCTCCCATGTTGCCGCTGGAGGTTCCGGGTAAAAAAAGGACATAATTCCCGGCACGGTTACGAACATCAAAAAGATAAAAACAAAGAGAGCGATTGGCAACCACTCTGCCCACAGGACATCAAAATTCAGCTCTTTCTTCAAACTCTCTCTTCACCTGTCTTTCTCTCACCGCAGAGAGCGTTAGTACATCAGTTTATTCGTTGCGAACTTTCTATTTCCTGCATAGAGAGGATTATATAGCTAGTAACCTGTCCTTAATTTGCTTGACTTTCCAGCATAAATTATCTATAATAAACTCTACCCTCGCGGGTGTGGCTCGCTCTATGAGTGTCGCTTGGCGCATTGCCAAGTTTTCTTTTCGTTCAGGAAAACATCCGAACCGCATCCAAGAATTCAGAATACTTGGAGATGAAAAAGGGAATTGAAATATAGTTCGCGGTCCGGATTGGCAGGAAATAACCCCCCACCGTAGAATAAAGTATGGCATGGCGCGGGGTGCCAGGGAGGAATCGAAATAATTTAGTAATTTCTGGTTAGAATAGATAAGGTACGCATAATTTGGACACTACATATACATGACCTTAAGGAGGAGCATTAATGGCTGTAAAAGTGGATAGAATAGAGAAGAATCGCGTGGCTCTGGAAATCACGGTCGCTGCTGCTGATTTTCAGCAAGCTTACGACCGGGCTTATAAAAAGCTTGCGGGCAGGGTAAATATTCCGGGTTTCCGCAAAGGCAAAGCCCCTAAGGCGGTCATCGAAGCCCGGGTAGGCAAAGAAGCCATTTTGGAAGAGGCATATGAGTTTGCCATCCCTGACGCTTACAGCAAGGCAATCGACGAGAGTGGCATCGAGCCGGTGGACCATCCCGAGGTCGACGTTGTAAGCGGTGAAGCAGGCAAGGACATGGTGTTCAAGGCTACTGTGGTTGTCAAACCGGAAGTGGAACTGGGCCAGTACAAGGGCCTGGGTGTTGAGAAAACCGCAGTCACGGTTGATGATGCTCAGGTGGACAGTCAGATTAAGTCCATGCAGGAACGCCACGCCAAAATCACCGACATTGAGGAAGGCAAGGTAGAAGACGGGGATACGGCTGTGATTGATTTTGAGGGTTTTGTTAACGACGAGGCTTTCCCCGGCGGCAAAGGGACGGATTATCCCCTGGTCATCGGCTCCAACACCTTTATTCCCGGTTTCGAAGAGCAGCTCGTCGGCGCTTTGATAGGTGCGGAACTTGATGTCAAAGTAACTTTCCCGGTGGAATACCACTCGACGGATTTGGCCGGAAAAGATGCGATGTTCAAGGTCAGCGTCAAGGGGATCAAGCGCAAAGAGCTCACACCTTTGGATGACGAGTTTGCCAAAGACGTCAGTGAATTTGAAACCCTGGAGGAATTAAAGGCTGACATCAGGAGTAAGCTGTTAAAGACGGGCGAAGATAAAGCGGAAAAGGATTTCCGCAATGCCGTGGTAGCCAAGGCTGTTGAAAATGCCGCTGTTGAGATCCCAGAGGTGATGGTGGACCAGCGTGTGGCAGAGATGGTGAATGATTTGGCGCAGCGCCTGAAGTATCAGGGCCTGTCATTTGAACAATACCTGGAGTACGCCGGGACAAACCTGCAGGAAATGCAGGACAAATACCGGCCGCAAGCTGAACAAAGCGTAAAAGCTGAATTGATTCTGGAAGCCGTCGCCAGACAGGAAGGTATTGAGGCTTCCGATGCAGAAATACAGGCAGAGATTGAAAAGTATGCGGAGCAGTACAAACAAGATGCGGCTCAGTTCCGCTCTGCATTGGAAAAACGCGGCGAGCTGAAATTGTTCAGCCGGGGCTTGGTGAACGACAAAACTGTGGAATTCCTGGCAGCTAACAATTAGGCCTGCCTAAATTGTAAAAGAAGAGAGGTGTAAGTATTCATGTCTACCTTAGTACCTATGGTAGTAGAACAAACTAACCGGGGAGAGCGGGCCTATGACATCTATTCCCGCTTGCTAAAGGACAGAATTATCTTCATCGGCGGACCAATCAACGATCTGGTGGCCAATCTGGTTATTGCCCAGATGCTGTTTTTGGAGGCTGAAGATCCTGACAAGGACATTTTCCTTTACATCAACAGCCCGGGAGGGTCTATTACATCGGGTATGGCAATGTATGATACCATGCAGCATGTGAGACCTGATGTGCAGACCATCTGCGTGGGCATGGCTGCCAGCATGGGTGCTTTCCTTCTCGCAGCCGGAGCTAAGGGCAAACGCTATGCCCTGCCCAATAGCGAAATCATGATTCATCAGCCTTTAATGAGCGGTCTTGGCGGTCAGGCCACCGAAATTGAAATTCATGCTAAGCATTTGGTCCGGACCAGGGAACGGTTGAATAACATTTTAGCGGAGAGAACCGGTCAACCGCTCGAGAAGATCGGGAGGGACACCGACAGGGACTATTTCATGACGGCCGAAGAGGCCAAGGAATACGGACTTGTGGACGGGGTGATGGTCAAGCCGCAGAAAAAGGCCAAGTAGAGCCGGTAGAGAGGTGATATTATGTACAAGAATACCGACGAGAAAAGCCAACTCAAGTGTTCTTTCTGTGGCAAACTTCAGGACCAGGTAAAGAAGTTGGTTGCCGGCCCGGGTGTATATATCTGCGACGAGTGTATTGAACTCTGCAATGAGATTATTGAAGAGGAATTGAGCGAAGACCTTGGCTTTGAAATGAGCGATGTGCCCAAGCCCAAGGAAATCCGCGACATTCTCGACCAGTATGTAATCGGTCAGGATCCTGCCAAGAAGGCTCTTGCCGTTGCGGTCTATAATCACTACAAGCGTATCAACCTGGGCATGAAGATTGACGACGTAGAGTTGCAGAAGTCAAATATTCTGATGCTTGGTCCCACCGGGTCAGGCAAGACCCTCCTGGCTTCAACTTTAGCCAAGGTGCTCAATGTTCCCTTTGCAATTGCCGATGCCACCTCCCTGACTGAGGCCGGCTACGTGGGCGAGGACGTGGAAAACATCCTGCTCAAGCTGATTCAGGCTGCGGACTATGATGTGGAAAAGGCTGAGAAAGGGATTGTTTACATCGACGAGGTGGATAAAATCGCCCGCAAGTCGGAAAATCCCTCTATCACCCGGGACGTTTCCGGTGAGGGAGTACAGCAGGCCCTGCTGAAGATTCTGGAGGGAACGGTAGCCAGTGTTCCGCCCCAGGGCGGCCGCAAACACCCCCATCAGGAATTCATCCAGCTGGACACCACCAATATCCTATTTATCTGCGGCGGCGCCTTTGACGGTGTGGAAAAGATCATTCAGAACAGGATTGGCAAGAAAGTCCTGGGCTTTGGCGCCGAAATCAAGAGTAAGCAGGAAGGGCAGATCGGGGATACCCTGAAGCAAATCCTGCCGGCAGACCTGCTCAGGTTCGGGCTTATCCCTGAGTTTGTGGGCCGCCTGCCCGTAATTGTGACTTTGGACGCCCTGGATGAGCAAGCGCTGATCCAGATTCTGACCGAGCCGAAAAACGCCCTGGTCAAACAGTATCAGAAACTGTGCGAACTTGACGGGGTAACCCTTGAGTTCAAGGAAGAGGCGCTGAAGGCCATCGCGGAAGAAGCTATCAAGCGGAATACCGGGGCCAGGGGGCTTCGGGCCATCGTGGAGGAACTCATGCTGAATGTGATGTATGACATTCCTTCCCGTACCGATGTCACCAAGTGCATCATCACCAAGGATGTGGTCCAGAAGAAGGAAGAACCTCTCCTGGTCACCGTGGACAAGAAGAAGAAAAAAGAAGAAACAGCCTAAACCAACAACAAGAAACCTGGCAGCTCCGCAAGCCCGCCGGGTTTTTTGTCGAAGTTTCTAGGTACCTGGAACCATAAAGGGAGTCGAGAGAAATGACGCTTAATTATGCCCACCGCGGAGCGAGCGGATATTATCCTGAAAACACAATGCCGGCCTTCATTAAGGCGGTGGAAATGGGCTGCGACGGGATTGAAACCGATGTCCAGATGACCAAAGACGGGGTTTTGGTTTTAATCCACGATGAAACCGTGAACAGGACGACCGGAGGGATTGGCTTCGTCAAAGATTTCATGTACCGGGAGCTTTGCCGGCTGGATGCGGGCGCTTGGTTTGCGCGTGAGTTTTCCGGGGCCAAAGTGCCGACGGCGGAGGAGCTGCTGCTTTTGGCCAAGGATACCGGGATCTGGATCAATTTTGAGATCAAGACAGGGATCGTGCAGTATGAGGGTATCGAGGAAAAGTTGATTGATTTGATTCACCGCTATGGGTGGCAGGACAGGGTGATTCTCTCCAGCTTTAACCACTACTCCATGGTCAGGGTGAAAGAAATCGCCGGCAGCATTAAAACCGGACTCTTATACATGGAAGGCTTGTATAAACCGGCGCGCTACGCCAAATCTACCGGCGCCGACGCGCTCCATCCCTATTTCTATGCCCTAAACGAGGAGGTTGTGCGGGAAATCAAAGCGGAAGGTCTGCTGATCAACCCGTTTACCGTAAATGATTCCGCTGTAATGGGGCAGTTGCTTCAGCTTGGCGTTGACGGCATCATCACCAACTACCCGGACAAACTGAGAGCGATTGCGGAGGGTTTTCGATGAATAAACTCAATTATCAGAAAATATTTCTCCTGGGGTTCGGCTTTTTCGCGGTGAGCATCACCTGGTCCGTCTACAATGCTTTTATGCCGAAAATACTGAGCAACTTTATTCATAGCGCCACCCTTATCGGGTTTATTATGACTATCGACAATTACCTGGCGCTCTTCATTCAGCCGGCTGTCGGTCTGAAAAGCGACAAAATCTCGACCCGGTTCGGCAAGAGAATGCCGTTTATTATGGTGGGTATGCCTTTGGCCACCCTCTTTTTGGTTCTGTTGGCCAATTACCACAACCTGGCGACTTTACTGGTCTTCCTCGTGCTGATGAATCTCTCCATGAGCGTTTTCCGCTCGCCCGTTATCGCTTTGATGCCTGATTTGACGTACAGCGAACATAGGAGCAAGGCGAACAGCGTCATTAACCTGATGGGCGGGATCGGTGCGGTGATCGCCTACTTTGCAGGCTCGCTGCTATGGGACAAGAGTCAGAAGTACCCGTTTTATCTGGCGGCGGCGCTGATGGCCGTGTCTTTTTTCGTCCTCTATACCTTTATCAAGGAAAAACGGGACGTAACCGGCTATGAATCGAGCTCAGGGCGGGTGAAGATTGGGCTGCTGGAAGGGCTGCGAGCCAGCGGCAATGCCAAAAACGTCATCTACTTGCTGCTGGCCATTTGTACCTGGTTTATAGGCTACCAGGGGGTGGAAGCTTTTCTCACGTTATACGGCGTGAATCTCCTTGGCCTGAAGACAAGTGTGGCTGCTATGTCTTTTACCTTTATCTCCCTCTCATTTTTGCTTTTTGCTTTCCCCGCCGGGATCATGGGCGCCAAGTTCGGTAAGAAAAAGACGATCATCGCCGGCGTGGCGGGGATCATTATCAGTTTCGCAGTCCTGGCCTTGCTCCGGAACCTGTTGGCGGTGCGGGCCGTGCTGGTCGTGACCGGGTTTTTCTGGGCGCTGATCAACATCAATTCCTACCCATTTGTGGCTGATATGGCGCCCGAGGGTCAGACCGGAGTTTACACAGGGCTGTACTATCTGGCATCCTCGGTGGCGGCCATAGTTTCCCCGCCGTTATTAGGTGCGTTGATTGACACTGCGGGTTACGCTTATATGTTCGCTTATGCCTCGGTCTGCTTTGTTTTGGCCCTTGTGTTTATCCTTAAGGTCAAGGAAGTCAAACCCGGTAACGTTGTGAATCGGACAGTTCTTTGACGGGGTAACCCTTAAGTTCAAGGAAGAGACAGAGTGAGTCAGTTGGGGACGGTTCTTGGTTGACTCACTTTCCGTGGGATAAAGGGGACGGTTCTGTTTGTCCTATCCACTAGGACCAACAGAACCGTCCCCTTTATCCTAGCTTAGTTTTTTAGGCGGGAGGATAAATGGCGGAGGGCTGGCAATACTAGTAGGTGTTGGATTTATACTGCCTGTTTACCCGGAAAGGAGCGTACCATGGGGGATATGAGTTTTGCGGCCGGTTTGGGCGGCCTGATAGGATTTATTCAGATATTTTTTGCCATTGTCATCGGCCTGTACTTCTGGAATCTGTTGAAAAGCCAGCAGGGTAATAAGGTTGCGGTGGAAAAGGAATCCCGCAAAGAGTTGGAAAAGCTGCAGAAGATGCGCAAAATATCTCTGACAGAACCACTGGCGGAAAAAACCCGGCCGTCAACTTTTGATGAGATTATCGGTCAAAATGAGGGTATCAAGGCTCTGCGGGCAGCCTTGTGCGGCCCCAATCCCCAGCACGTGATAATTTACGGGCAGCCTGGGGTGGGCAAGACCGCCGCGGCACGCCTGGTGCTGGAGGAGGCCAAGCGCAATCCCATGTCCCCTTTCAAGGAGGACGCAAAATTCATCGAAATAGACGGAGCTACAGCCCGGTTTGACGAGCGGGGCATCGCCGACCCGCTCATAGGTTCGGTCCACGACCCGATTTATCAGGGAGCAGGCCCCTTGGGCATGGCCGGAATTCCCCAGCCAAAGCCCGGGGCTGTGACCAAGGCCCACGGGGGAATGCTCTTTATCGATGAAATCGGGGAACTGCACCCGATTCAAATCAACAAGCTCTTAAAGGTGCTGGAAGACCGCAGGGTAATTCTCGAGAGCGCCTATTACAGTTCGGAAGACCACAATATTCCTTCCCACATCCATGATATTTTCCAGAACGGCCTGCCGGCGGACTTCCGCCTGGTGGGGGCGACAACCCGCATGCCGGATGAAATCCCGCCGGCCGTGCGTTCGCGCTGCCTGGAGGTTTTCTTCCGCTCCCTTAATCCGGAGGAAGTAGCTATCATTGCCGCCAACGCCGCTCGTAAGGTAAACCTGGAGCTTGAGGAAAAAGCCCTGGAGGTTCTGAAACGCTATGCCACCAACGGGCGGGAAGCGGTGAATATCATTCAGATTGCGGCGGGTATTGCCTTGGGAGACGGGTCCCAGGTCATCCGCACCCAGGATATCGAATGGGTGGTTAATTCAGGCCAGTATACCCCCCGCATGGAAAAGAAGGTGCCGCAGCAGCCCCAGGTCGGGTTGGTTAACGGTCTGGCTGTTTACGGCCCGAACATGGGGACTTTGATTGAGCTGGAAACGGGTATAATTCCGGCCAAAAAGGGCAAGGGTGAGCTGAAGGTAACCGGTATCGTGGAAGAAGAGGAACAGGGCGGGCGGGACGGAAAAACCATCCGCCGCAAGTCCATGGTCAAAGGGTCGGTGGAAAATGTGCTGACGGTACTGCGCCGTCACTTGGACGTGGAGCCTGCGAATTATGACATCCACCTCAATTTCCCGGGCGGGGTGCCCATCGACGGGCCGTCCGCCGGGGTGACCATCGCCACAGCCGTGTTCTCCGCTATCAAAAACATCCCGGTGGATAACCGGGTGGCCATGACCGGAGAGGTCTCGATCCGGGGCCAGGTAAAGCCCATCGGTGGGGTTGTGGCCAAGGTGGAGGCCGCCAAACGGGCGGGCTGCCGCAAAGTAATTATTCCCAAAGAAAACTGGCAGGAAATTTTCACTGAGATGACCGGGATTGAAATCATCCCGGTTGAAACCCTGCAGGAAGTGATAAAGCACGCCCTTGTACGGGAAGTCCCGGGCAAGCAGCAGGAGCTTCTGCCGGGATTTGACCTCTTGAGCGCTTCCCATATGTAAGCAAAACCGGGGCAAATGGCCCCGGCCTTTCTTTTTGTCCTGGTGACGCATGCTAAAACGATTCTGAATTCCGACCTTGAATTGAGCCCATGAGCCGATTTCTGAATTCTGAGTTCCGACCCTTAAGTACAGCCTAAAAGTTTTGGTATACCCCCCGGGGGTTTTTGCCGAAGTGGGGTGGCGGGCCGCGGTAAATTATGCTAGAATATATTTACATCGGTTTTTGCAAACTAAGGGATGGATTTGTTTCAACCCTTGGAGGTGGAAAGTATGCTTGAAGAGAGCAAACCCTTGGTACTGCGACAGCTGCCCCTTCTACCCCTCAGAGGGCTTTTAGTTTTTCCTTATATGGTAATCCACCTGGATGTGGGCAGGGACAAGTCGATTAAGGCGATTGAAGAGGCCATGATTCAGGAGCGGTCCATCTTTTTGGCTACCCAGCGGGATGCCAGCGTCGAGGAGCCGGGCGAGGCTGATATTTACAACATTGGCACCGTGGCCGAGATTAAGCAGCTCCTGAAGCTTCCCGGCGGCACTATCCGCGTTTTGGTGGAAGGCATTGCCAGGGCCAGAGTGGAAAATTTTCTCAGCTACGAACCCTATATGAAGGTTCTGGTACAGGAATACGAGGAAGAACAGAGGCGGACACCGGAGGTGGAAGCGCTTACCCGCAGCCTGACCAACCAGTTTGAACAGTATGTGAAGGTGAGCAAGAAGATTCCGCCGGAAACTGTCGGCACTGTTTTGGCGGTGGAAGATCCGGGGCGCCTGGCTGATATTGTAGCATCCCATTTGAGCCTGAAGGTGGAGGATAAGCAGCTAATCCTGGAGGCAATCGGCCTTGCCAAACGGCTGGAGACGATTTGCGAGATTCTGGCCCGGGAAATGGAAATCCTGGAACTGGAGCGCAAAATCAGTATCCGGGTGCGCAAGCAGATGGAAAAGACCCAAAAAGAATATTACCTGCGTGAGCAGATGAAGGCAATTCAAAAGGAACTGGGCGAGAAGGACGAACGCCAGGCCGAGGCTGAGGAATTCAGGGAAAAAATCGCCAAGGCCAAATTCCCCAAGGATGTGGAAGAGAAAGCCCTGAAGGAAGTGGAACGGCTGGAGAAAATGCCTCCCATGGTGGCGGAGGCTACGGTCGTACGCAACTACCTGGAATGGCTCCTGGCTTTGCCCTGGCATAAAACCACCCGGGACAGGATTAACATCAAACTGGCTGAGGAAATTCTGGATGAAGACCATTACGGGCTGGAAAAGGTTAAGGAAAGAATTATCGAATACCTGGCTATCCGCAAACTGGCCAACAAAATGAAGGGGCCGATAATCTGCTTTGTGGGCCCGCCTGGGGTCGGCAAAACTTCCCTGGCCAAGTCCATTGCCCGGGCCCTGGAACGCAAATTTATCCGGATGTCTCTCGGCGGCGTTAGGGATGAGGCAGAGATACGCGGTCATCGCCGCACTTATGTGGGAGCCCTGCCCGGTAGGATAATTCAGGGTATGCGCCAGGCCGGCACCAAAAACCCGGTTTTTCTCCTGGATGAGATTGACAAGATGAGTTCTGATTTTCGGGGAGACCCGGCTTCCGCCCTTCTGGAAGTGCTGGACCCGGAACAAAACTGCAACTTCAGCGACCATTTCATTGAGGCTACCTTTGATTTGTCCAGCGTGATGTTCATCACTACGGCTAATACCCTGCACACGGTGCCGCGGCCTCTTCTGGACCGGATGGAGGTAATCCGCATCGCGGGCTATACGGAAGAGGAAAAGGTCAAGATTGCGGAGAAATACCTCCTGCCCAAGCAGATCAAAAACCACGGCCTGAAAGCAGAACAGTTGGAGGTACCGGAAGCGACCCTTCTACGCCTGGTCAGGGAATACACGCGGGAGTCGGGGGTGCGCAACCTGGAGCGTGAAATCGCCAACCTGTGCCGTAAGACCGCTGCCAGGGTGGTTAAGAAACATGTCAAGTTCCTGAAGATTGAGCCGGAGACCCTGCCCGATTTCCTGGGGGTACCCAGGTTCCGCTTCGGTGTTGCCGCCAAGGCTCCGGAAGTGGGTTCCGCCACAGGCCTGGCCTGGACCGAGGTGGGCGGGGATGTGTTAAGCATTGAAGTTACGGTCTTTCCGGGTAATGGCAAGCTGACTCTTACCGGGCAGCTGGGGGATGTGATGAAGGAATCAGCCCAGGCCGGTTACAGTTATATCCGTTCGGTGGCCAAGAGCCTGGAGATTCCGGAAGACTTTTATCAGAAGATGGATGTGCACATCCACGTGCCCGAGGGGGCTATCCCCAAGGACGGGCCCTCGGCAGGTATTACCATGGCCACTGCTTTGGCTTCCGCATTGTCTTACCGGGCGGTGCGCAGCGACCTGGCCATGACCGGAGAGATTACCTTAAGGGGCAAAGTCCTGCCTGTGGGCGGTATCAAGGAAAAAGTGCTGGCCGCGCGAAGGGCCGGTGTCACAACTATCATTCTGTGTGAGGAAAACAGGAAGGACCTGGAGGAAGTGCCGCCTGACGTGCGGCAGGATTTGAAGTTCGTCTTCGTGGAGCATATGGATGAAGTTCTGGCCAACGCCCTGGTGCCCGCGGTAAAGGAATATAAGTCTGAGTATAGCGAGGTGCCGCTGCACCTGGAGGGGATAACGACGATCCAGCCTACGGTAGACCTGTAAGGGAGGCTTATGGGTTGGACTTCTGGGTCGGAATACAGAATGGGTTGAGTAGGACACCGGGGACGGTTCTCGTTGTCCTAGTGAGTCAGTTGGGGACGGTTCTTGATTGACTCACTTTTGTCAGAGTCACTTGGGGATGGCGATTGGTTGACTCCCCCTTTGTGTCAGACGTGAGAGTGTCAGAGGGACTGTCCCCGTGACACCCTGAAAAGGCTGGTAATTACGGTATGAAGATTAGTTCCAGTGAATTTGTCATCAGCGCGGTTGGGCCTAAACAGTACCCGGCAACCGGCCTGCCGGAGGTGGCTCTGGTGGGCCGCTCCAATGTAGGGAAGTCCTCGCTGATCAACTGCTTTGTGAACAGGCGTAATTTTGCCCGCACCAGTTCCAGACCTGGCAAGACGGGGACCTTAAATTACTACCTTATCAACAATGCCTGGTATTTCGTTGATTTGCCAGGCTATGGTTTTGCCCAGGTCTCAAGGGAAACCAAGGCTCAATGGGCAAAAATGATTGAAGGATACCTGCAAAACCGTCAGGAGCTCCGGGCGGTAATTCAACTTGTGGATATCCGTCATCCTCCCTCGGAAGATGACCGTACAATGTACGACTGGTTGCTGAACAGGGGGATTCCTGTTCTGATTGTTGCTACCAAGGCGGACAAGATTTCGCGGGGCCAGACGGTCAGGCAGCTGCAGCAGATCAAACAGGCGCTGGACTTGCCCGGCACGGATGTAATTCTGCCCTTTTCCGCCGAAACGGCCCTGGGGCGGGAAGAGCTGCACAGCCTGGTGGCTGAGATTACCGTGACGGAAGTTCCGGGTGAACCGACTGTATGAGGCAGCGAAGCATATATTAAAACGAAGAGACTGTATCTGCCAGAATTGTAGGGGGAAATAATGAGAGACATAGCTTATCTGTTGGTCAGCCTGGGTGTGATCCTGCTGGGAGCGGAGGCTTTTACCAACGGAGTGGAGTGGCTCGGCAAAAGGCTGGGACTGGGTGCGGGTGCTGTAGGGAGTATCCTGGCAGCTGTAGGCACTGCACTGCCGGAAACCATGGTGCCTGTTATCGCCATCGTCTTTGGAGGGGGGAACGTCCACGCCAGCGAAGTCGGCATCGGCGCCATTCTCGGCGCCCCCTTTATGCTGGCGACCCTGGCCTTTTTTGTCTCGGGCGTGGCCGCGGTACTGACCCGTGTTGGGGGCAGGCGGCGCAAGTTCATGATTGTGGACAAATCTATTATTGAGCGGGACCTGCGCTTTTTCCTGATTTCGTATACTGTGGCAATTCTGGTGTCCTTTTACCCCGCCCATTGGGTGAAGACCATAGTGGCCCTGTTTTTGCTGGCTGCCTATGGGTTTTATGCCTTCCAGACAGTGCGGGATGGCAGGGGTGTGGATGAAGGGGATATTTCTGCCCTGTACCTGGCCCCCAGGTCCCATGCGCCGGGGACAGCCATAATCCTGGTGCAGGTCTTGGGCGCCCTTCTTTTGATTGTAGCCGGGGCCAGGACCTTTGTCAGCGCGGTGGAGAATATTTCCCTGGCTTACGGGATACCTCCTTTTGTGCTGTCCTTGATCATCACGCCGGTGGCCACGGAACTGCCGGAAAAGTTCAACAGCGTCATCTGGATCCGGCAGGGCAAGGATACCCTTGCTATGGGTAATATTACCGGCGCTATGGTATTTCAAAGCTCAATTATCCCGGCTATCGGAATCATGCTGACGCCGTGGACCCTGGAACCGCTGGCCTTGGTCAGCGCGGGTCTGGCCCTGCTGGCTGCTGCCGTTCCCTTCTGGTTTGTGCGCACCCGGGGAAGGATCAGGCCGGTCGAGCTTCTCCTGGGGGGAGTTGTCTACCTGGTGTTTGTGTTTATGGTCTTTTGGATGCATTAGAGACAAAAACCGGTACCGGGTGCCTAATGAGAACTTTTTTGAGGAAGCCTGCGGGCTTCCTCTTTTCCGTTGCAATGCCAATGCCTGCTTCGGGATACTCTTGACAGAGACATCCTGCGCCAACGAAGACTGTTCTGCAAAGAAAAATTTTAGATAATAGCAGGAATTTCGAAAGTTGCGTCAAATTAAGTATCTAAACGTTTAGCTAAACGTTTAGATGAGAGTGAAGCTGAATGTCCATAAGATCGATGCTTGTGATAGTGAGGTGGTTTGATGGCAACCATGCGAGAAGTTGCCCAATTAGCGCGAGTGTCTGTAGCCACGGTTTCTGCAGTCATCAACAATTCCACGTTTGTCAGTGATGAACTGAAAGAAAGAGTGATCCAGGCTATTCAGGAACTTGACTACAGGCCGAATGCGCTGGCCCGCAGTTTGAAAAGCAGCCGGACTAGGTTGCTGGGCTTTATGTTGAGCAATATCACCAACCCCTTTTATCCGGAAATAGTTCTTGGAGCCGAGGATGTTGCCAGAAAGGAGGGCTACAACATTTTTGTCTGTACTACGGATGATGATGAAGAGCGTGCACAGACGTATTTGGATTCAATGCTGGAACATCGGGTTGACGGCATGCTGGTTGGTACAGTGGATGAACTCAGCGACCCGACACTGCGCAAACTTAAAGCGGCCCAGGTACCGCTCGTCCTGGTAAACCGTTGGCCGGAAGGGTATAAGGGCAATACGGTAGTCCTCGACAATATTGCGGCCGGAATCTTAGCTACGAATCATCTGCTGTCTTTGGGTTACCGGGAAATTGCTTTTGTCGGAGCCTCACGAAAAATAATGACCAGCCGTCAGCGCGAAGACGGTTACCGGCAGGCGATGAAACTTGCAGGTATACCTGTGCCGGAACACTTTGTGCGGTACTGCGATTATTCAGAAGAGCGAGCTTATGAAGAGTTCAGGCGCATGGCTAAAACCGGTAGGGTACCGCGGGCGGTTTTTGCGGGAAATGACCTTATGGCTTTCGGCATTATCAGAGCTTTTTTGGATGAAGGGTTTAAGATTCCTGAGGATGTGGCTGTAGTTGGCTGCGACGACATCGCCTTTAGCAGCAAATTCTTTATTCCTCTAACAACGGTGCATTTCCACAAATATGAAATGGGGAAACTTAGCGCCGAACTCCTTATCAAGGCCATTAACAGTCCAGACAGTGAGGATTCGCAGAGCGATTTCATACAACTTAAACCGCACTTGGTTGTACGGAAAAGTTGCGGAGCAAATTGAATTTTCTGGGGGGATGGAAAATGCAAGAAGTAGTAATTGTGGGCGGAGCCCGGACTCCTATCGGCACCATGGGCGGGATGATGAAAGATATTCACGCAGCCGACCTCGGTGCTCATGCTATTAGGGAGGCAGTCAACAGGGCTGGCATCAGTGTTGAGATGATTGATGAAGTGATAGTGGGCAATGTTGGGCAAGTAGCGGAAAACGCCTTTATCGCGAGAATGTGCGCACTGAGGGCGGGACTCCCTGTTTCTTCTACCGCCTTCACCGTCAACCGTTTGTGCGGTTCCGGACTGCAGGCGGTCAACAGCGCGGTTCAGGAAATTCAGTCCGGCAATGCCTCCGTCGTGGTGGCTGCCGGTACGGAGAATATGGATTTACTGCCATACTACGTGCGCAAAGGGCGCTATGGTTACCGGTTTGGTCACGACCGACTCGAGGATGGCCTGTTAACCGCCCTCACCGACCCTTTTGGCAATTACCCCATGGGGGTTACTGCGGAGGTTGTCGCCGAACGTTTCAATATTAACCGCGAGGACCAGGACCTGTTTGCTCTGACCAGCCAGGAACGCGCAATCCAGGCCATTGATAACGGGTATTTCAAGGATGAAATAGTACCTGTGGAAATCCGGGGGCGGCGAGGTGAAGTGTCAGTTTGTGACACCGATGAACATCCAAGGCGCGGCACAACACTGGAAAAGCTTGGCGCATTAAAACCTGCGTTTAAACCAGGCGGTACAGTTACAGCAGGCAATTCATCAGGGATCAACCAGGCTGCAGCGGCAGTAGTGATGATGACGGCCGCGAAGGCCGCGGAATTGGGCTTGCAGCCTCTGGCTTTTGTGCGAGAACAGGCTGTTGCCGGTGTTGAACCGGAAATCATGGGCTTCGCTCCGGCGCCTGCGGTGAAAAAGGTGCTGCAAAAAGCAGGCTTGACTTTGGCCAACATCGATCTAATCGAGTTGAATGAGGCTTTCGCTTCGCAGTCCCTAGCCGTGATTCGCGATTTAGGGGCAGACATGGCTAAGGTCAATCCGCACGGCGGCGCCATTGCTTTGGGGCATCCTATAGGGGCAACCGGCGCTATCCTGACGGTAAAATCACTGTATGATATGCGGCGCCGCGGCCTGAAACGGGCTATTGTTACTATGTGCATCGGTGGAGGTCAGGGTATTGCAACAATAATTGAAAACGCTTCGCTATAGGCGGCGCCGGAAAACACTGCCCACCCATTGGGATGCTCCGACTAAACAGGTGGTGATTTAAATGAGCAATGCAGTGCAAATGAACAACATTACCAAAAGTTTTTCGGGTATTGCGGTGCTAAACGGCGTTGATCTTACAGTGGCGGCAGGCGAAGTCGTTGCTTTGATGGGCGAAAACGGTGCCGGCAAGTCTACTCTGATGAAGATTTTGTGCGGTGTGCACGAACCGGACAGCGGGTCTATTTTCGTCAACGGTAAGGAAGAGAAAGTTCCCACTCCCAGGAAGGCCTTCAGTATCGGTATCAGAGCCGTACACCAGGAACTAAGTCTGGTAGACCACCTTACCGTGGCATCCAATATCTTCCTTGGGCAGGAACCATCCCGCTTTGGCTTCATTGACCATGCGAAGATGCAGCAGATGTCCCAGGCAATTTTGGATAGAAACGGATTTGAACTGGATGCTGGTCACAAAGTTGGGGATCTAAGTATTGCAAACAAGCAATTGGTGGAAATTGCCAAGGCAATTTTTGATGACACCAAAACCCTGATTCTCGATGAACCAACCTCGGCTTTGACCAAAAAAGAAGTTGAAAGACTGTTTAAGGTAGTCGCCTTACTAAAGCAAAAAGGTGTTTCCATCGTCTACATTTCCCATAAATTAAATGAAGTGGTCCAAATTGCCGACCGTGTAGTTGTCTTGAAAGACGGGCAGAACTCCGGGGAATTGCCCATAGAAAACGTTACCGAGGACAAGATTGTCAGAATGATGGTAGGGCGCGACATTGTTTATAGTCACACGGGAGCAGGCAAAGTATCTGATGAAAGTGTGTTAAAGGTCGAAGGAGTCAGCAGCATCGCTGTGAATGACATTAATTTCGACCTGCGCAAAGGTGAAATCCTCGGGGTGGCTGGATTAATGGGTTCTGGCAGAACTGAACTTCTGGAAACACTGTTTGGAAAACGCAAGCTATTACAGGGTTCGGTATGGCTCAAGGGACAAAAGATAAACAACGCCTCACCCAGGCACTCGATTAAAAGCGGTTTTGCTTTTGCTACAGAAGACCGTAAAGGAAACGGGCTGGTCCTGGATATGTCTGTCAAGCGGAATGTCTCGCTCCCCAGCCTAAACAGGTATGTTAAGTTTGGTTTTATCAATGAGACGGCCAGGACAAAAAACTCGGAAGAGAATGTGCGCAGTTTTAATGTCAAGACATCAGGCGTCAATCAATTGGTGCGGAATCTAAGCGGCGGAAACCAGCAAAAAGTGGTCCTGTCCAAATGGATTAATATTAGGCCAACGATTTTCCTGATCGATGAACCTACCAGGGGGATTGATGTAGGGGCAAAAGCCGAAATCTACCAACTACTGAGGAATCTAGCTTCCGATGGCATTTCAATTATCATGGTTTCTTCCGAACTGCCGGAGATTTTAGCCCTGAGTGACCGTGTCCTGGTCATGAAAGGTGGCAGTGTGGCAGGAATTTTGGACCGCAGTGCTGCCAGCGAGGAGTCGGTATTGATGTTGGCGACAAAGGGGGAGAACCTGAATGGCAACGGCTAAAAACCGGCAGAGGGCAGCTAGAAACGTATTTTTGCAGAAGTGGGATGACTTGGGCAATATCCGGGGCTTGATCGCGGGACTGTTGGCTCTGGTTATTCTGTTCAGCTTGAAGACTGGTTTTTTCCTGACACAGAACAACTTGATCGCAATTTCGGACCAGATTACCACGATCGGCATCCTGGCCCTTGCTATGACCTTTGTAATTTTGTCCGGCGGAATTGATCTGGGTGTAGGTTCTGTCGTAGCCATGTCAGGTGTGCTTATCACGTATTTCATGAGTCAAGGCATGGGGATGGTTCAGTCCATTCTACTCGGGGTTTTGCTCTGTACCATCATGGGTAGCCTGACAGGGGTAGTGATCACAAAATTCATGCTCCAGCCGTTTATCGTTACTCTGGGTACTATGGGCGTTGCCAGAGGGGTGGCCATGGTAGTCTCTAACGCCAGCCCCATAACCCAGGTTACAGATGGTTTCAGCAATCTCGGCAGTGGCAGGATTGGCGTTATCCCTAACCCGGTACTTATTTTCGTCGTGTTGATTGTCCTCACTGTAATCCTTCTAAGGAAGACGAAATTTGGTGAGTACACCTACGCCATCGGCGGCAACGAAGAAGCTGCCAGGCTAGCCGGCATACCCGTTAATTTCTACAAAATACTTATCTATACTTTGTCGGGATTCCTGGCAGGCTTTACCGGGTACTTGATGGCTTCCAAGTTTAACTCCGGCGTACCAACTCTTGGACAAGGGTACGAACTTGATGCCATTGCGGCCGTTGTCATCGGTGGGACTGCGTTATCGGGTGGAATAGGAGGAATCGGGGGAACCATCCTTGGGGTACTGATTATGGGGGTTCTAAACAATGGACTAAACCTCATGGGGGTATCTGCCTACTGGCAGTATATTATAAAAGGCCTGCTGATCATTGTCGCTGTAATCATTGATAGCTACACCAGGAAAAAGAGGTGATGCCCCTTGCATCGGATGAACATGGAGGGAGTGATGAGAGCAGGATACGGGAGTGCAGAGCTCTTGATGGTGAGATTTGATTAAAGCGAGGAGGTAATGAAGTGAAAAAAGGTATTAAAATGATCACGGTGCTGTTAGCGGTGATGGTTGTGCTTTCTGCCTGTGGCACAGCCACTACACCAAGTGGCAGCGGTGACAATGGAAGCCAAAAGAAAACAGTTACTTTGGACTTTAATGGCAGAAAATTGAGTTCCGATGACGTATTTAAACTTGGCGAAATTCCGGGTCTGGGTATTGTCCACACCAAAAAGCAGGGTCTCAAAATTGGTATGACAGTTTCGTCCCTGGAGTTTCCGGTTTTCGGTGTGATGCGAGATTTTGCCAAGACGCTGGCAGAAGCCGACGGCAACCAATTCATATTTGTTAACGGCGAAAATGACATTGCCAAACAGGATGCGGCTCTTGACAACTTCATCACCCAAAAGGTCGATGTTGTAATCATCAACGCTGTGAACCCTCCGGCACAGCTGAAATCCTTACAAAAGCTGTTTGACGCTGGTATTAAGGTAGTTGCCCTAGACCGGGCCTTTGATACCGACAAAGTAAACCACGTGCTTGGCGATGACGAACAAGAGGGAAGAAATGCAGCAGACACCATCGCCAAGGCCCTTGACGGCAAGGGCAACGTGGTGGAGGTCACCGGACAGCCTGGCGTTTCTCATGCCAACGACAATGCCAGAGGTTTTGCTGATGAACTGTCCAAAACCCCGGGATTGAAAATTGTAGCGCAGCAGTCCGGCAACTATCAGAGGGACAAATCCTTTAACGTGATGCAGGATATTCTCAATGCCAACCCCAAAGGATCAATCCAGGCGGTCTTTGCCCACAACGACAATTCTGCTTTGGGCGCTCTTGCGGCCATCGAAGCTGCGGGCCGGGCTAAGGAAATGATCGTGATCGGCGGGGATGCTGATCAGGATGCTCTAAAGGCTATCAAAGAAGGCAGGATGTACGGCTCTGATGACCGTTCGCCAAGTATCATGGGAGCTACTGCCTATGAGGTGGCGGCCGAGATTCTGAACGGTGACGGAGGCAAGTTGCCGTATGCTATCCTGGTACCCCCTGTTATGATTACAAAGGACACCCTTGACCGGGCCAATGACCCATTCATGGCTTTGGAGCAGCACCAAAAGAAAATTATTAACACCTTGGCCGATTATCAGGCACGCCAAAAATAATTAGGTTTTTCCCCTCCTTTACTTATTGGAGCAAGCGGCGGATCCGCACAAGGGTCCGCCGTGCTTCACCCTTTTTGCGAAGCGTAGAAATTTAATGCCAAGGGAGGAAGCACCATTGGGACGCTTGGATGACAAAGTCGCAATTGTAACCGGCGGGGGATCGGGTATCGGCCGGGGAATTGCGAAAATGTATGCTTCAGAGGGTGCAACCGTGGTAGTGGCAGATATTAACCCGGAGGCGCAAAAGGTAGCGGATGAGATAGCTGAAAAAGGCGGAAGAGCGTTATTTGAGCTCGCTGACGTGTCTGCATCCGCAGATGCTGAGCGCGTGGTAAAAACCACTATAGCGAGATTCGGCAGACTTGACATACTGGTAAACAATGCGGGCATCGAGCTGACCAAAAGCCTGCTGGAAACGCAAGAAGAGGAGTGGGACAAGGTCGTCCGAATCAATTTGCGGAGCGTCTTTCTCATGTCCAGATTTGCGGCAGACCATTTTGTCCATGCGGGTGGGGGCGTAATCATCAACATGGGATCAGTCACGGCAAAGGTAGGCTTTCTGAATTACCCAGCCTATACGGCTACAAAGGGAGCTATTCATGCTTTCACGAGACAGATGGCCATGGAATTGGCCCAGTATAAAATCCGGGTTAACGTGATTTTCCCGGGCACAATCAGGACTCCATTGGCGATACGCAATTTTCTTTCGACAAACCCTGATTTGGAAGCGGCATTGGCGGAAAGCGCTGCGCTGCATTTGACAGGTAGAATAGGCGAACCTGAGGACGTGGCTTACCTGGCCGTTTATCTGGGATCAGAAGAGTCATCTTTTGTCACCGGCCAGGAGTTCGGTGTAGACGGAGGTTTTACTATCAAAGGAACTTAGTCCAAGGGAGCGATGAAGTTTGAACTTACCGAAAAAAGGCAAGGACTTGGTGGGTGAGATTAGCGCTTATCGGGTCCCGACGGGCGGATTGGCGATCTGGCACTTAAACCAGGCAGGATTTGTGGTCAAGAATCAACAAGTGATTATTTACATTGACCCCTATTTGTCGAATGACCTGGTAAACGCAACACGAGGCATGCCGGACCAGCATACCAAAATATATGAACCCCTGTTGAAGGGCTCTGACATTGACAATGCGGATTACGTTTTATGCACCCATGATCATTTAGACCACCTTGATCCCACTACTGTTTTGGAAATTTCCCGAGCTGCCGAAAAGACAAGGTTTGTCGTGCCGTTTCAGGCCGGCAGAACAATGCAAGAGTTGGGTATCGATACGAAACGCATTATCTATCTTGACGCCGGCCAATCGCTCTCTTTGCCTGACATGACAGTGACCGCCTTGAAGGGAGCTCACGAGAGTTTTGACCAAGATGAGCAGTTCGGCTTTGCCTACCTTGGTTACCATATAACTTTGGGTGAATACCGTATTTTTCATGCCGGTGATACTGTTCTGCATTCCGAATTGGTTGAAACAGCCAAAAAGCATCCAGTTGATGTAGCATTTTTGCCAATCAATGGCAGGGAGTATCACAAGCTGCAAAAGAACATCCGGGGCAACATGAATTTCAAAGAAGCAGCTGACTTCGCGGTGGAACTGGGCGCCGATATAGTGATTCCGTGTCACTGGGGGATGCACTATGAAAATACTGAGAGACCGGGGAATTTTGTCGACTATATCACTGAACGATATCGTTTTCAGAAATTCCGGGTCATGGTACCGGGAGACAGGCTTATTTATTTTAGGGATTAAAGATCTGCAGTGGGCAACAGGATGTTGGAGGGGGTAAACCATGACAATCAACAATACGGCAGTCATCGGAGCAGGGCTCATGGGGACCGGTATTGTGCAAGTTATTGCTGAAGCGGGTTATCAGGTTGTCTGGGTAGACATTTCGGCCGAACAACTGTCCAAAGGCTTTGACAATATATCGCGGCAATTAAACCGTAAGCTGGAAAAAGGCAAGTGTGAGAAACAACACGTGGACGCTACCTTGGGCCGGATTAGCCTCGCCGGTACCCTAGAGGCAGTAGGTTCGGCAGATCTTGTGGTTGAAGCAGTGCCGGAAGTGATGGAACTTAAGAAGAGTATTTTCCGGCAGCTGGATGAAATTACACGGAGCGACACGATTTTGCTCTCCAATACATCAGGACTGTCTATTTCAGCACTTGGCGCTGTTACCCATAAGCCTGAAAAGGTAATTGGGGCCCATTTCTTTTACCCTGCTCCGTTAATGGGACTTGTGGAAGTCATTCCCGGACTTCTTACGGCCCGGGAAGTCTTCAATACAGTTATGGAGTTTAGTCGCAGCTTGGGTAAGGAACCGGTAGAATGTAAGGATTTCCCGGGATTCATTGTTAACCGTCTTCTGGTTCCTATGGTGAACGAGGCGATTTTTCTACTGATGGAGGGAATCAAGCCTGAAGATATAGACACTGCTATGAAACTGGGAGCCAACCATCCTATGGGGCCCATTGCTTTGGCTGACTTTGTCGGCCTGGACACATTGCTGGCAACTATGCAGGGACTTTATGAGGGTTTTCGCGGTTCCAAATACCGGCCGTGTCCCCTGCTGATCAAGATGGTTGAAGCCGGAAACCTTGGGCGCAAGACGGGCAGGGGTTTTTACAACTACCAGTAGAATGCTGAGGAAGCGAGAAGAGATACACCATGAAAAACAAGCTCGTTCCGGTAGAAGTGGCAGCAGACTATATTAAGAGCGGCCATACCTTGGCGACCTGCGGATTTACCCTGATGGGGGCATGTGAAACTATCCTGACAGAGGTTGAGAAGCGTTTTTTGACCACGGGAAATCCCTCCGGACTTACCCTGTTGCATGCAGCAGGCCACAGCGACCGTGTTAATGGCATTCAGCACCTGGCCCACAGAGGTTTGGTAAAAAGAATTGTCGGCTCCCATTGGGGCCTGGCGCCTCTTTGGGGCGAATTGATCCATGATAATGAAGTTGAGGCTCATTGCTTGCCCCAGGGTCAAATGGTCCATCTGTTCAGGGCTATGGCCTCAGGGAAGCCGGGTAACTTCTCCAAGGTGGGACTCGGAACCTTTGTCGATCCCAGGCTTGAAGGTGGCATGATGAACGAGCAGGCCCGGGAGCATGGTCCTTTGGTGGAAGTCATAACTATTGGCGGCGAGGAATTCCTTTTTTACAGGGAGATTCCAATTGATGTGGCTCTCATTCGCGGCACCACGGCCGATGAAAATGGCAATATCACCATGGAAGAAGAGGCGATTAAGCTTGAGGCCATTTCTATTGCCCAAGCGGTAAAAAGGTATAACGGCAAGGTGATTGTTCAGGTCAAAAATTTTGCCCGCTCAGGGACCCTACACCCCAAAGATGTAGTGGTTCCAGGGATTTATGTAGATGCGGTGGTGCTGGCCCAGTCGCCGGAAAGAGAGCACCGGCAAACCGCAAGCGCCTTTTTTGACCCGGCCTATGCGGGGAATCTGAAGATCCCGGCTGCGGTAATTGACCCGATACCGCTCGATATCCGCAAAGTAATTGGGCGCAGGGGTGTAATGGAACTGTCGCCAGGCGCCATTGTAAATTTGGGTACCGGAATTCCAGGCGACACAGTCGGGCCTGTTGCCAGTGAAGAAGGGATTTTGGAAGACATTTTTCTTACCGTTGAGTCTGGAGTAATCGGTGGCATACCGGCTGGCGGAACGGATTTCGGCATTGCTAAAAATGCTGAGGCTATTATTGAACATGGCTATCAATTTGATTACTATAACGGGGCCGGAGTGGACATAACCTTTATGGGAATGGCCGAAGCGGATTCACTTGGCAGTGTCAACTCAAGCAAATTTGGCAGTCGGGCTGTCGGCTGTGGCGGATTCATTGACATTACCCAGCCGGCAAAAAAAGTAGTTTTTCTTGGGACCTTTACTGCCGGTGGGCTTGAGGTTGGCATCGCGGATGGCAAGCTGCGAATAATCCGCGAAGGGAAGATCAAGAAGTTCCTCAGGCAAGTAGGCCAGGTTACTTTTAGCGGTCAATATGCCGTAGCAGTGAAGCAACCGGTCTATTACGTAACGGAACGGGCTGTGTTTGTTTTGACCGGCGAGGGTATTAAGCTCATTGAATATGCCCCCGGGATTGACATTGAAAAGGATATTTTCGCCCAGATGGAATTCCGGCCGCTAATAGCGTCAAATCTGCGCTTGATGTCTCCCGAGATTTTTTTGGCCCGGGCTATGGGTTTCATAAATCAGTTTTATAGCAGCTAGAATTCATAATGTGGACGGCGTAAGAGATAACTGCCGGGTTTTCCGTCTTCGGCAGGGGAGGAAACAGTGGAGGCGATACTGACGCGCAGAAGTATCCGTAAGTTTGAGGCGCAACCGGTTCCGGCTGAGACGATCAACGAGCTTTTACAGGCGGCCATGTGCGCTCCTTCAGCAAGCGATGAGAGACCGTGGCATTTTGTGCTGATCGATGACCGCAATATCTTTGCTCAAATACACAAATTCCATCCATTTGCCCAGGCCCTAAAAACGGCTCTGTGTGCTATCCTGGTTTGCGGCGACGAAAGACTGGAAAAAAACAAGGGATTTTGGGTTCAGGATTGCGCTGCGGCAGTAGAGAACATTTTAATTGCTGCCCAGGCTAAAAAGCTAGGGGCTACTTGGTTGGGAGTGTATCCTTTAAGTGAGAGGATTGAACCGATGCGCAAGCTCCTACATATTCCAAACCATGTCCATCCTTTCGCACTGATTCCGGTTGGGTTCCCGGCGGAGCAAAAACCTCCAGTCAACAGATTTGAAAGTACCAGGGTTCACTTCAATAAGTGGTAAGAGGATAACATTTAGTATGGGGATTGCGGGGTGGCATGGTACGTGGCACTGAGATCGGATTTTGCATCGACCGGCCTTCACTTCAATTCGGCGGCGGGACTCTTTGCGCTTGGTTTTAGTTCGCTTACGAGCATGCCGGCGAGGATCAGGCAGGCGCCGAGGGCTGCGGCGGGGCGCAGGGTTTCGCCCGCCAAAAAGTAGGCAAAGACGGCGGAAAAGACGGGTTCGGAAGCGAAAATTATGGCAGTTCGGGTGGGGGTGGTGAACTGCTGCATCCTGGTCTGAACCAGGAAGGCCAGCGATGTGGCAGGAATGGCGGTAACCAGCAGTCCGACCCACACTTCTCCCGTAAATACCGGTGGCTGAGGTTCCCAAATCAGGCCGGCGAGACCTGATGCTGCCGCAACCACAGTGATCTGGACAAAGGCCAGGACCATGGGGTCATGCTGCGGGGCAAAACGGGCTACGGCCATAATCTGTAGGGCAAAACTAACGGCGCATAACAGGATGAGGAGGTCCCCGTGGTTCAGGCTGAAGCCCGCTCCAAGGGTCAGCAGGGCCAGTCCTGCGGTGGCGCTGAGCACTCCCAGGGATGTAAACAGGCCCGGCCAGCTGCGGGTGGTCAGGGTAACGAGGAGCGGCACCAGCACGACTGAAAGTCCGGTAATGAAGCCGGCGTTTGAGGCCGTGGTGTATTTCAGGCCGATAGTCTGGAACGAATAGCCGGCGAAGAGAAAGAGCCCGGTAAGCAACCCGGCGCCCAGATTTTGCCGGTTCAGGCGCCTTAAGCTTCCGGGCGACACTGCCAGGAGAAAAAGGCTGGCCGCTGCAAAACGTACGGCGATAAAAGTAAATGGCTGCATGTGGGCAACCGCGCTTTTGACTGCTACAAAAGTGGCGCCCCAAATCAAAGTGACCAAAGCAAGGGATATATCGGCTTTTAGCTGGCGTGAACGGGCAAGTTCCATAATCTCCTCCGGAAAGTTGCTGATGTTAAAACATTATAGACGTGTTGCCAGGATTTCTCAACCCCAATCATACCCTGCATAAACTGGGACGGGCTGCATAGAATTTACCAGGAAAAACTTAGCAGGGGGTGTGGATTGGTGGAAGAGAAGAAGCACGACATCTACGGGGACAACTATTTGGATGACTATCCATCCTACCTGGATGCGCATAAGTTCGTGACCAGGGAAAAGGTGAATGTGTCTGCCGTAGTGTATGGGGCGGGGCTGGCCCTGGCCCTCACATTTGTGGTCCTGGTCCTGGGATTTCTCTGGGCCCAGGCGGTGGAAAGCGTGGATTACTCCATGCTGGTGGACCTGGGACTGGCCGGTTCGGTCCTGTTTGGCGCTTTCAAGGGAACGCAGCGGGCCAGAAGCCTTGGCCTGGTGCATGGCGCCCTGACCGGGGCGGCCTACAGTGTAACGGGTATTTTAATCCTGGCGGTGCTCCTGCCGGTTAACTGGCTGGGGGCTCTGGAAACGGTTGTGATAGCTGTGATCCTGGGCGCCTTGGGCGGAGTGGCCGGGGTAAACTTCTACGCCAGCAGGGAGAGCGCGGCCTGGCGCAGCAGACAGCCGAAGCCTGATGACCGGTTTGACGACTATGATGAATTCCTTACCCGGCAGTAAGGCTAGTCTGCAAAGCCCAGTGGTGGTTGAGAAACTGTTTCTCAACCACCTTTATTTTACCTCAGGAAAGTATATACTCGGCAACTATTGCCGAGTATATCGAACACGGGGTGCTGCGACGGACCGCGCAAACCAAAAAGAGGGCCGGGGCTAGCGCGGTCCTAGTCCTAGAGAGGCTGAGACTGAACATGCATGTCTCAGCCTCGGCAGGGAAATGCGCGCGCTGAGGAAAAACGAAGCGCGCATTTCTTGATACCTCAGGAAACATCCGTGACCTTGTGAGTCACCAAGTGGGATGAAAAACGCTGATGTTGGGTCAACGGGGGTAGTCGGGTGAACATTCAACCAGGTGAAAATTTGCTCCAGGAATGTTCATCCACCCTGAAGCAGCTTAACTTCCTATGCAGCGTTTTTCGTAAGAAAAATACTTCCTGATTAGGGTCCTTGGGGTCAGGGTTGTGCGATAATAGAAGCGGCATAATAATCGCAAAAGGGGAAAGCAATATGAAAATCGTGGTTGCCCCGGATTCCTTTAAGGGCTCCCTCAGCGCTCTGAAGGTATCCAGGGCTATGGAACGGGGAATCCGCAAAGTGAACCCCAAAATCAATGTCTGCCTGCTGCCAATGGCTGACGGTGGCGAGGGTACGGTTGAGGCACTGGTTACCGCCCTGGGGGGAGAGATTATTCCCACCGTGGTTACGGGACCTCTGGGGGATCCTGTAAATTCTTTCTTCGGCCTTTTGGGTGATGGAACCACCGCTGTCATCGAGATGGCGGCTGCTTCCGGACTGCCCTTGGTCCCGGCAGGAAGGCGCAACCCTCTGGTTACAACCTCTTGTGGAACGGGCCAGTTGATCAGGTTTGCCCTGGAGCGGGGAGCGAGCCAGCTAATCATCGGTATCGGCGGGAGCGCCACCAACGACGGCGGCGCCGGGATGGTTCAGGCCCTGGGCGCAAGGCTGCTGGACGCAGAGGGGCGTGAGCTGGCGTACGGGGGTGGGAATTTGGACTTGCTGCACTCCATTGACATGAACGGTCTGGATTCCCGCTTGCGGGAATCGAGAATCCGGGTAGCCTGTGATGTGACCAATCCGCTTTGCGGACCCAAGGGGGCCTCGGCCGTCTTCGGTCCGCAAAAGGGGGCAACAGCGGAGATGGTTGCAGTTCTGGACAAGAACCTGAATCACTATGCGGATGTGCTCGAAGCTGCTACGGGGAAAAAGGTACGGGAAATGGAGGGAGCCGGAGCCGCCGGAGGGTTAGGCGCTGCATTGCTCGCCATTTTCAATGCCGATCTGCTCCCTGGCAGTCGGATTGTACTTGACGCCGGCAAGGCGGACCGGCTTATGGAGGGCGCTGACCTGGTGATTACCGGCGAGGGACGCACAGACAGTCAGACTTTGTATGGCAAGGTTCCGGCAGGGGTGGCTGAGCTTGCAGCAAAACACCATGTACCGGTGGTGTGTATTTCCGGCGGACTAACCCCGGATGCAGTTGAACTTTACCAGCATGGCTTTTCTGGCTTATTCAGTATTACAGAAGGCCCGATCAGTCTGGAGCAGGCCATGACGGAAGCCGAGCCGCTCGTTGAGAGGGCGGCGGAGCGGGTGGCGCGCATGTTTCTGGCAGGCTGGGGAAAAGCTCATTTATAGATGGGTTTCTGATTATTCCATTAATTAGAATAGTTAAACTATTTTAAATTTTAGCAGGAAATCAAATACTCTTTGTAGAAATCTGCCTAAAGTTAAAACAAATCCTTTGGGGGGTAGAAAGTTGCGCGAAGCAGTAATTGTCAGTGCGGTGCGGACCCCGTTTGGGACCTTCGGCGGATCCCTGAAAGATCTGCCGGCTACTGAGCTGGGCGCTCTGGTCATTAAGGAGGCCGTAAACCGGGCCGGGATACCTGGCGAGAGTGTAGATAACGTGATTATGGGCATGGTCGTTCAGGCCGGCGCCGGGCAGATTCCCTCGCGTCAGGCCAGCATCAAGGCTGGGCTTCCCCAGGAAGTCACTTCGGAAACAATCAACAAGGTTTGCGCCTCGGGGCTTAGGGCAGTAACCATGGCGGACCAGATAATCCGGGCCGGGGACGCGGAAATCCTTGTGGCCGGCGGCATGGAGTCCATGTCCAACGTTCCTTTTGGCCTGAAAAAAGCCCGTTGGGGTTACAGGATGGGGAACGATGAGATTATTGACCTGATGGTGCACGACGGGTTATGGTGCGCTTTTCACAATGTGCATATGGCTGTCCACGGTTCTACCGTGGCCAAGGAATATGGCATCAGCCGGGAAGAACAGGATGAGTTTGCCTATAATTCGCAGCTGAAAGCCGTGGCAGCTATCCGTGACGGCAAATTTAAGGACGAAATAGTACCGGTAACGATTCCCCAGAAGAAGGGTGAAGCCAAGGTGGTGGATACGGATGAGGGACCGCGGGCAAACACCACCAGGGAAGCGCTGGCAAAGCTGCCCCCGATTTTCATCAAAGACGGTACAGTGACCGCCGGCAACGCTCCCGGGGTAAACGACGGGGCAGGGGCCCTGGTGGTGATGTCCGCGGACAAGGCCCGGGAATTGGGCCAAAAACCTCTGGCGAGGATTCTGGGCCACGCAAGTGTGGCGGCAGAGCCGGCCTATATTGCCACAACGCCGGGACTGGCCATCAACAAGCTCCTGGCCAAAAAAGGACTGAAGATAGACGACGTTGATTTGATTGAGGCCAACGAAGCCTTCGCCGCGGTGGCTCTGGTCAGCGGCAGGATCGCGGGCTGGGACCCTGACCGGGTGAATGTCAATGGCGGGGCTATCGCTTTGGGCCATCCCATCGGGGCCAGCGGGGCCAGGATTATCGCCGCCCTGATTTACGAATTGCGCCGCCGCGGCGGTGGTCTGGGCATCGCTGCTATCTGCAGCGGCGCGGCCCAGGGGGATGCGGTGCTTATCCAGGTGAACTAATAAGCAGGAGACAGGAGTCAGAAGTCAGGAGCCAGAATGAGGAAGAGGTTCTGTTGAGTCAGTCCGGAACGGTTCCAGTTGATTCATTCATGGGTAGTACTTGGAATCGGAAGTCGCAAGGAGATCAGAATGTAATATTCTGACTCCTGACTCCTGACTTCTGAATTCCTAACCAAAAATTCTACCGGGGGGTTAAGTATGATTAAGACCGTGATGGTGGTGGGCGCCGGCCAGATGGGCGGCGGTATCGCCCAGGTGGCCGCACAGGCAGGCTACAGGGTAATTCTCAACGATATAAAGGACGAGTTTGTGCAGCGCGGACTCGGGATTATCAGCAAGAACCTGGCCCGCAATGTGGAAAAAGGCAAACTTTCCGCCGAAGCCAGGGATGAGATTCTGGCCCGCATCAAGCCTTCGGTCAGCTTGCAGGATGCTAAGGACGCCGACATAGTAATCGAAGCGGCAGTGGAAAACATGCAGATCAAGGCTAAGATTTTCAGCGAACTGGACGCTGTTTGCCCTGAGCATACCATTCTCGCCAGCAACACATCTTCCCTGCCGATCACCGAGATAGCCGCCGTGACCAAACGGCCGGAGAAAGTTATCGGCATGCACTTCATGAACCCGGTGCCGGTGATGAAGCTGGTGGAAGTGATCCGCGGCCTGGCTACCGCTGACGAGGTGTACAAGACTGTGGAAGAAATGAGCCTGAAGATGGACAAGACTCCGGTGGAAGTCAATGATGCGCCGGGCTTTGTCGCCAACCGCATTCTCTTGCCCATGATTAACGAGGCCATTTATGCCGTGCATGAGGGAGTGGCTACACCGGAAGCCGTAGACAGTGTGATGAAGCTGGGCATGAACCATCCCATGGGACCCCTGGCCCTGGCCGATTTGATTGGACTGGATACCTGCCTGGCAATTATGGAAACGCTGCACGAGGGTTTTGGCGATTCCAAATACCGGCCCTGCCCGCTGCTGCGCAAATACGTAAAGGCCGGCTGGCTGGGGCGCAAAACCGGACGCGGCTTCTACACATATTCCTGATTGAGAGAGAGGAGGAGTTAGCATGGAGTACAATAACTTGCTGCTGGAAAAAGAAGGGGCTGTCACCACGGTTGTCATCAACCGTCCCAAGGCCCTGAACGCGCTGAATACGGAAGTGCTGGCTGAGTTGGTTGATGTTTTTCAGGCGATTTCCCAGGATTCTGAAACCCGTGTGGTAATCTTGACCGGGGCGGGGGAAAAATCCTTCGTGGCCGGGGCGGACATTACCTATATGAAAGACCTCAACCCAATGGAGGCCAGGGAATTTGCCATCCTGGGCCAGGGGCTTACCAGCCTGATTGAGAACCTGCCCCAGCCTGTAATCGCGGCTGTGAACGGTTTTGCCCTGGGCGGGGGCTGTGAACTTGCTATGGCCTGCGACATCAGGGTGGCTGCTGAAAACGCCAAATTCGGTCAGCCTGAGGTTGGTCTGGGAGTGGTGCCGGGCTTTGGCGGTACCCAGAGACTGGCCCGCCTGGTCAGCAAGGGCAAGGCCAAGGAACTGCTGTTTACAGCGGATGTGCTGGGAGCCCGGGAGTCCATGGAGATCGGCTTGGTTGACAGGGTGGTTCCAGCTTCCGAACTGAAGGAATTCTGCCTGAACATGGCCGGGAAAATCGTGTCCAAAGGCCCTCAGGCCATACGCTTGTGCAAGGTCGCAGTCAACAAGGGACTGGAAATGGATCTGGCCAACGCTTTGAGTTATGAAGCAGAAGTATTCGGCCTTTGCTTCGCCACCGAAGACCAAAAAGAAGGCATGAGCGCCTTTGTGGAGAAGCGCAAAGCCGATTTCAGCGGAAAGTGAGAAAAGTGCTCTGTGGCTGAATTGAGGGTCGGAATACACAAGTCAGCTTTTTGGGCGCAATTCGGGGTCTGAATACAGAATACAGAATTCGGCTTTTGGGCTCAATTCGGGGTCGGAATTCAACTTCGGCACCGCTGAGAACTAATAATTCCTTTCGATTTTTCCGAGTAGAATACTTCCAGAAGCTTAAACGGTCGGGGGTAATTAAGGGCGGCCGGTCCCATCAACGGTGTTGACTGGGACGTTGAGAACCGTCCCCTCTGTCCTATTTTGAATTCCGACCCTAAAGTCCTGCCGAAAAGAAGTATAAGTACTGGAGGCTGGTATAGTGCACTTCAAGCTTACAGACGAGCAGAAGATGATGCGGGATATGGTCAGGAATTTTGCCCAAAGCGAGATTGCGCCCGTAGCTGCCCAACTGGATGAAACCCATGAGTTCCCGGTAGAGAATATCAAGAAAATGGGCCAGAACGGCCTCATGGGCATACCCATCCCGGAAGAGTACGGCGGCGCCGGGGCCGACTTCCTGTCCTATATCCTGGCTATCGAGGAGATTTCCAAAGCCGACGCTTCCCACGGGGTGATTCTGGCGGTGCACACCTCAGTGGGGACATTCCCCATTGTGTACTTCGGCACCGAAGAACAGAAGCGCAAGTACCTGCCCA
Organism: Bacillota bacterium; assembly: GCA_021811155.1. Taxonomy (GTDB): domain Bacteria; phylum Bacillota; class Desulfitobacteriia; order Desulfitobacteriales; family JAJXUE01; genus JAJZPO01. The sequence goes on from JAJZPO010000001.1 coordinate 72,148, forward strand.
AACTGGCTTCCGGCCAAATGATCGGCGCCTTTGCCCTGACGGAGCCAAACGCCGGTTCCGATGCCAGCAGCATCTCCACCGGCGCCGTGCGGCAGGGCGATCACTATGTGCTGAACGGGACCAAGCGGTTTATCACCAACGGCGGCTACGCCGGGGTGTATACGGTGATGGCTGTCACGGATAAGAGCAAGGGCGCAAACGGGATTACTGCCTTTTTGGTGGACAAGGACACTCCCGGCTTTAGAATTGGCGCGGTGGAAAAGAAGATGGGCCTGAACGCTTCTTCCACCACCGAGCTGATTTTCGAAGACGCGATGGTGCCGGCTTCGAACATCCTGGGCAAGGAGGGAGAAGGCTTCAAAGTGGCTATGGCCCTTTTGGACGGCGGCAGGATCGGTATCGGGGCCCAGGCTTTGGGGATTGCCCAGGCGGCGTTGGACGCGGCGCTTGCCTATGCTCAGGAGCGAAAACAGTTTGGCAAGCCGATTTATGACTTCCAGGCCATCCAGTTTATGCTGGCGGACATGGCTACCCAGGTTGAGGCCGCCAGGCTTTTGGTTTACAATGCCGCCAACCTGCGCATGGCGGGCCAGCCCTGCGGCAAGGAGGCCTCCATGGCCAAAATGTTTGCTTCGGATACAGCGGTAAAAGTAACCATGGATGCAGTGCAGATTTTCGGCGGGTACGGCTACTGCCGGGAGTACCCTGTGGAGCGCTACATGCGGGACGCCAAAATTACCCAAATCTATGAAGGGACCAATCAGGTGCAGCGCATAGTTATTGCCCGTAAACTGGTCAAGTAGCAGAATATGGGCCCAAACGGGCAGCCCTGGCAATGTAGTTTGAATGGAGCAATTGATCGCAGCACAGGTCGGTTGCTCCATTTGCAAAATATGCAACTTGGCATAGAAAGGGAGGGTTGGAGCAATACTTTGATTTTGAGGCGATTTTAAGGCGGATATGAATCCGGTATTTTCGAGGAGGGAGAACGAAATTGGGCAAAAGAATAACTGTCCAGGAAGCCGTAGGCATGATTAATGACGGCGATATGATTACCTTCAGCGGGTTTACGATTTGGCGCAGGCCTATGGCGGTGATTTACGAAATCATCCGGCAGCGCAAGCGGAACCTGCACTTGATCGAGGTCAATTCAGGCACCCATGGCGACATGCTGGTGGGGGCCGGGTGCGTTAAAGTCTGGGAGTCCTGTTGGATCGGGCATGAATTGTTTGGCAAACTGGGGGGCAACCTGGACCGCAAGGTGAGAAACGGGGAAGTGATTACGGAAGACTACAGCCATCACCAGATGCTTCTGCGCATGGCGGCCGGGGCTTTGGGCATTCCTTACATACCTACCTGGGCTTCACGCGGGACGGATATCCTTAATCCCGAGTATGACATGCTGGGTAAACTGGGCATGCGGGACGGGTCAAACCCGAGGATTTCCAGGCAGAAGGCCCAGTGGGTGGAGGACCCCTTCTTTGAGGAAGGCACCCTGATCCACGTGCCGGCAGCCCGGCCCAATATCTGCATCGCCCATGTGCAGCAGGTGGGAGAAGACGGGACAGTACGGGTTTGGGGCCAGAAATACGCGGACGAAGAGGCTATCAAAGCGGCGGACAAGGTGATTGTCGTGGCTGAGGAGGTCGTGCCGGAAGAGTACCTCAGGCGTGAGCCCAGCCAGAACCTCATTCCGCCATACCTGGTGGATGCGATCGTGGAACAGCCTTGGGGCGCCCATCCCACCGGGAATTTCGGCTGTTATGAGGTGGACGGTCCCTTCATGCGGGACTTTTACAACAAAACCCGCACCCAGGAGGGTTTTGACGCCTGGGCGGAGGAATGGATATTTGGAGTGCCGGACTTTGACGCCTACCTGGAGAAGCTGGGCTATAAGCGGCTGCAGAGCCTAAAGGCCAATTCCGCTTATAAGTACAGCAACCAGGCGAAAAGGGGGTCGCGATGATGGAAAAGAATTACGCCAAACCGGGTGAATACAAGGTCATCGACTTGCTGGCTGTGGCCGCGGCCCGGGAAGTCAACGACGGTGAAGTGGTTTTTGCCGGCACGGGGCTCCCCATGCTGGCCATCATGCTGGCCCAAAAAACGACGGCGCCGAACTCCTATCTGATTTACGAAGCGGGTACCATCGACGGCAAATCACTCCACCTGCCGGCTTCGGTGGGGGACGCCCGCTGTGTTTACCAGGCGGCGGTTGCGTCCGGCCTTTATGATGTCTTCGGCCAGCTGCAGCGGGGCAGAATAGACCTGGGCTACCTGGGTGGGGCCGAAATAGACATGTACGGTAATGTGAATACTACAGTAATCGGGGATTACACCAAACCGCAGATCAGGTTCCCTGGCAGCGGGGGCAACCCGGACATCAATTCCATGGCGCGGCGTACGGTGTTTATCATGGTCCAGGAGAAGCGGCGTTTCCGGGAAAAAGTCGACTACATCACTTCGCCCGGCTGGCGGGTGAGAAAGTGGCCCGGCGGCCAGATGGTTTCCCGCCAGGAGGCCTTCGGTAAGACCTTCCGGGGCGGCCCTTCGGCTGTGATCTCCAACATGGCGGTATTCCGTTTTGATGAGGAAACCGGGCTCATGTACCTGGATACGGTCCACCCGGGCTATACGGTAAACGATGTGCTGAACAACGTTGATTTTAAGCTGGATGTCTCCCGGGTCAAAGGAGAGACCGAACCCCCCACCCATGAGGAGCTGCACATCCTCTACCACGAAGTAGACCCCGAAGGGATCTTCCTCCCTTAGGCTGGACTCAAGGGTCAGAATTCAGTAGTCAGAATGGACTAGGACGTCGGGGACGGTTCTTGTTGTCCTAGTCCCCGGCAGACCGGGGAGTTCGGTACAGTCGGGATAAGGGGTGGGGTTTGGATGGATTATCAAGGCCTGGTCATGGTGTATACGGGCAGCGGCAAGGGGAAAACCACCGCTGCCCTGGGCCTGGCCCTGCGCGCCATGGGTCACGGCAAAAGAGTCTTTTTTCTGCAGTTTATGAAGGGGAGCAAGGAGTACGGAGAGGTTCAAATAGCTCCGACGCTGCCGCTTTTGACTCTGGTCCAGTCAGGGTTGGAAACCTTTGTGATTAAAGGCAGTCCGTCCCCGGAGGATTTGCGGCTGGCCAGGCAGGGACTTGACATGGCAAAACAGGCGGTCGGGTCAGGCGAGTATGACCTGGTGGTTCTGGACGAGGTAAATGTGGCCCTCGATTACCGGCTTTTCCCCCTGGATGAGGTGCTTGAGCTGATAGAATCCAAACCTTCCGGGCTGGACCTGGTTCTAACGGGCCGCTATGCTCCGCCTCAGATATTGGAGGTGGCGGACATGGTGAGTGACGTTCAGGAAATCAGGCACCACTACGCGTCAGGCATTCAGGCCAGGGAAGGGATTGAGTTTTGAGTTACTGGAGGGAACATGCACGAATTAGTTGAGCGGCTGCTGGACGGAGACCGGAGGGCAGCGGCCAGAATCATCACTCTGATTGAAAACAATGCACGGGAAAAGGAGCAGCTGCTGAGGGAACTTTTTCCCCACACGGGCAGAGCCTTTGTGCTGGGTATAACCGGTTCGCCCGGGGCGGGAAAAAGCTCCCTGGCCGATTCCCTGACCTCCTATTTCCGTAAGCAGGGGCTGACCATAGGGGTGATCGCGGTTGACCCTACCAGTCCTTTCAGCGGAGGAGCCATTCTCGGCGACCGCATCCGGATGCAGGAACACGCCCTGGACAAGGGCGTGTTTATCCGCAGCATGGGCACGAGGGGGAGCCTGGGCGGACTGGCCCGGGCCACCAAAGAAGCAATCAAAGTTCTGGATGCCTATGGCCGGGATATGATCCTGGTGGAGACTGTCGGGGTGGGCCAGTCCGAGCTGGATATTATGGCCACCGCCGACACCACCATGGTAGTGCTGAATCCGGGGACCGGGGACAGCATCCAGACTATCAAAGCAGGCATTATGGAGATCGCAGATGTTTTTGTCGTGAACAAATGCGACCGGGACGGCGCTGACAAAATGGCCGCAGAGGTCAACGCCATGCTTGACCTGGGGCACGGCCAAAACCCCAATTGGCGCCCGCCTGTAGTCAAGACATCCACCCTTGACGGGCGGGGAATCCCGGAGTTGGTGGAGGCGGTGAACCGGCACCGGGAATTTGCGGTTTCCTCAGGCGAATTTGCCAAGAGGCGGGCCCAACAGCTTAAGGCCGAGGTGACTGAAACTGTTGAACACTATCTCAAGGAACTTCTCTGGCAAAAGGCTGAGGCAGGCGGCGAGATGGATAAGCTCCTGGAAGATGCGGCCCAGCGCCTGCTTGATCCTTATACCATTGCCCGGAGGATTCTTTCTGTCTTCGACACGGTTGACTAGAGGCTGCTTGAGGAAGTGCGGGCGGGTGCTTGGAGTCGGGCGGAAAGCAACACTTGGTTCCGTAAGCAGGCGCGGCTAGGATACTGGGACCGTCCCGTCCTAGTCGTAATCCAGTGCAGGTAGGTAGAAGCAACTGATTCTGAGTGTAAGGGGGTTTCCAGATGACAGATAAACTCAAGGCCATTGAAGAAAAGCAAAAGGCCTGGCAGGAAAAATTCCGCCAGCTTAAAGAACGCGGTGGCAAGTTTATGACTGTTTCCAGCGATCCGGTCAAGGAACTTTATTCCCCGGTGGATCTGGAAAACTTCAACTATGACAGGGACCTGGGTTTTCCGGGTGAATATCCCTATACCAGGGGTGTACAGACTAATATGTACCGCGGCCGCTTCTGGACTATGCGGCAGTTTGCCGGCTTTGCCACTGCCAAAGAGTCCAATGAACGCTACAAGTTCTTGCTGGCCCGGGGCCAGACAGGGCTGAGCATAGCTTTTGACATGCCGACCATCATGGGTTATGATTCCGACCATCCCAGGGCTTTCGGCGAGGTCGGCCGGGTAGGTGTGGCCATCGACTCGCTGCAGGACATGGAAACACTGTTTAGCGGCATCCCGCTGGATAAGGTGAGCACTTCCATGACCACCAACGCGCCGGCCTCCATCCTGCTCGCCATGTATGTTGCCACGGCGGAAAAACAAGGGGTCTCTTCCGAAAAACTAAACGGTACAATTCAGAACGACATCTTAAAAGAGTATATAGCGCAAAAATCGTGGATCTTTCCGCCTGAGCCTTCTATGCGCATCATTACTGATATTTTAAAGTTTGCCAAAGACCATGTGCCCAAGTGGAATACCATCAGTATCAGCGGCTACCACATCCGGGAGGCCGGCTCCACCGCCCTGCAGGAATTGGCCTTCACTTTGGCTGACGGGTTTGCTTATGTGGAAGCGGGGACAAAAGCAGGCCTCAATGTGGACGATTTTGCCCCCAGGCTGTCCTTCTTCTTTAACTCCCATATGGACTTCTTCGAGGAGATTGCCAAATACCGGGCTGCCCGGCGTATTTGGGCCCGCAGGATGAAAGAGAAATACGGCGCCAAGAGCGAGAAAAGCCTATTGCTGCGGTTCCACACCCAGACCGCGGGCTGCTCCCTCACCGCTCAGCAGCCCGAGAACAATATCGTCCGGACAGCCTATGAAGGTTTGGCGGCTGTGCTGGGCGGCACCCAGTCCCTGCACACCAACTCCATGGACGAAGTGCTGGCCCTCCCTACGGAAAAATCTGCACAGATTGCACTGCGCACCCAGCAAATAATTGCCCATGAAACCGGTGTTGCCAACACCATCGATCCTCTGGCCGGCTCGTACTTTGTGGAAGCGCTCACCAACCGGATGGAACAGGGGGCGGAAGAGTATTTCGCGAAGATAGAGGAGCTGGGCGGCGTCCTTGCGGCTATCGACAAGAACTTCTTCCAGAAGGAAATCGCCGATGCGGCTTACCGCTACCAAAAGGAAATTGAGGCTAAGGAGCGTATAATTGTCGGGGTCAACGAATTCACCCAGGAGGAAGAATTAGGCATCGATCTGCTGAAAATTGATCCGGAAGTTGAGCGGGCCCAGGTGCAGCGGCTCAAACAACTGCGGCAGAGCAGAGACAATATCCGGGTGCAGAATACCCTGGAGGAACTGCGTAAGGCTGCCCAGGGAACCGATAACCTTATCCCCAAGATTCTGGACTCTGTCAGGGCATATGCCACAGAGGGAGAAATTATCCAGGTGCTGCGGGAAGTCTTCGGCGAGTACAAAGAAAAAGCTGTGTTCTAAGTTTGGAAGAGGTGAATTGAATGGAAGAGCGTAAGATAAGGGTACTGGTAGCTAAACCTGGGCTGGACGGCCATGACAGGGGGGCAAAGGTTATTGCCAGGGCCTTCCGGGATGCGGGCATGGAGGTAATCTATACCGGCCTGCACCAGACGCCGGAACAAATTGTTGAAGCAGCTATTCAGGAAGACGTGGATGTGGTAGGCATGAGCGTCCTCTCCGGCGCCCACATGACCATTTTTCCACGGGTCAAGGAGCTGTTGGATGAAAACGGCGCTGATAACATAATTCTTATGGGCGGGGGTACTATCCCTGATGATGATATCACGGAGTTGACGGAAAAAGGTTACGCCAAGGCCTTGTTTACCCCCGGCACGAGTACTGACGATATTGTGGCCTGGATTCGGGGAGCAGTCCAGTAAGCAGCAGTGAAGGGAGTCATCTATAATGGAGTTCATCGAAGTGGTGCAGAAACGACGCAGCATCCGGGCCTATAAGCCTGACCCGGTGGAGCCGGAGAAGATAGCCAATGTTTTAGAAGCAGCCCGGCAGGCCCCTTCCTGGAAAAACCTGCAGTGCTGGCGCTTTATGGTGGTCACCGGTGAAGAGAAGCGGACTGCCGTTGCCAACGTCTTTGCTCCTACCAACCCGGGCGCCAAGGCGCTGCTCCAGGCGCCTGTTATCATCGTGCTCTGCGCCAACCCGGCCGAATCAGAGGTCTGGGACGGCAAGGACTTTTACATGCTGGACGTGGGCGTGGCCATGGAGCACCTGATCCTGGCCGCCACGGACCTGGGCCTGGCCACCTGTTGGCAGGGGTTGTTCGACGAAGAAAAAATGAAGCAAGTCCTGGGTGTGCCCGCGGAATTCAGAGTCGTGGCTCTTACCCCTCTGGGTTACCCGGACCAGGAAAGGAATCCACGCCCCCGCAAAGCCATGGAAGAGATCGCCTTCGGCGAACAATGGGGCGAACCCTGGCAAGCCTGAACGGAAATCAAAAAAGTGAGCCACCTGGGAACAGTCCCAGGTGGCTCACTTTTTGAGTCAGTTGGGGACGGTTCTTGATTGACTCACTTTGCCTTTGCCAGTCATCTTGGTGCCGCAAGCCGACTTACGGTTCAAGTCACTGTTTGCGCTGCCTGAACAGGATGTAGGAGTAGAGTACAGAACCCAGTGCCAGGATCAGGACCAGAGACAGGGTGAAATAGGCGGTCCAGGGGTTGGGCAGGAACCCGGCAAAGAGCAAGACTACGCCTGAGACCATCCAAAAAGGCCCCAATGCGCGGTGAGTTTTGTACCAGACTTCCTCGCTGGCCAGGGTCCAGGGAGTACGGATGCCAAACATATAGTTATACTTGATTTTTGGCATGTAATTCCCCAGCACAATAAACAGAATCCCAATTCCGGCTTGCGCTGATACCGGGACAAAACGGGAGTGTACCAGGCCTAAGGCGTAAAGGATTGTTCCGGTATAGACAAGGCTGAGAAACAGGGAGACAACGAAGACTAACAGCCAGTAAACTTTCCCCATCAGGCGAAAATTGCTCCGTTTGGGATCGATGCGCGGGATAACATACATGAGGATTAACACTGCCGCAAGGATGCCCGGCAAGAGGAAGGCTCCGCCGGCCTGGCTTGTGTAGCCGTTGACCTGGCCCGCTGCATTCCAATGGGAGGGAACTCTGTCAGGCAGATGAGGATATGCCCACACTCCAAGGCCGAAGCAGGCCAGAACAATGACAACGGCAAGGATGCGGTACAACCTGCCCGTATTGTAGGCAGTTTTTTGTTCAGTCATGGCTTTTCACTCCTTAAGCTTTCCTATCGGTCGGGCCGTCCGGTTTTTTTTCCAAGAACTCCATAATCCATTCCAGGATTTCCTCGAAGACCGAAGTGTTCAGGGAATACATAATGCTCTGCCCGCTGCGCTGATCGCTAATCAGGTCTGCCTGTTTCAAGATACTCAGGTGGTGGGATATGGTTGGCTTGGAACTGGCGAACTTCTCAGCGATTTCACCCGCAGTCATGTCCCTCTCTTTCAGGTAGCGCAAGATTTGCCTGCGGGTCCCGTCAGACAAAGCCTGGAACGTCGACTGCTTGGTCATCCACCTCACCTCCGGCACTGATAGATATTTTTACAATCATCTAAATGTCTTTAAGCAAAGTATATATCCCAAACCGGCAAAATTCAAGCCCCGATTGACTCACTTAGGTTTGACACGCCCGGGCATTGGGCATATAATAAATAAATAGTTTAAGATTTCCCAATGATGGAGAGGAGTAGAATCCAGCGCTCAACAGAGAGGGGGGCCCGGCGGCTGTAAGGTTCCCTGGGGTTAGGTGGGTTTGAAGGTCGTTCCTGAGGGCTGCAGGTGAAGTCAGTAGCCTGCGGCGGGTAAGCCCGGTATAGCTTTGAGTGCCGCAAAGCAGCGGAATTTAGGTGGTACCACGGAAGAGAGCCTTTCGTCCTTTTCGGACAGGGCTTTTTTGTTTTTGAACCCTAAGGTTAATCATGTGGGGCAGGTTGTGGTAACCTCATCCTGTGGCGTTAAGACCTAGGACTTGGCTACCAGAGTGGCAATTTTGCGGGCAAACGTGGGAAAATGGGGAATTAAGAAGGAAATTAACTCGTATGGTCTGAGCTTTAGTTCAACTAGGATGTTAAGAACCGTCCCCTTTATCCAAGTCAAGGAGGAATGTTTTATGTCGGAGAAGATGTCTACGGTGTACGAGCCGGGTACAGTTGAGGCCAAGTGGTACCAGTACTGGCTGGATAACAACTATTTCCGGGCTGAAGTGGAGAAGGACAAGAAACCCTTCAGCATCGTTATGCCCCCGCCAAATGTAACAGGCTCACTCCACCTGGGCCATGCCATGGACAATACCCTGCAGGATATCCTGACCCGCTGGCGCAGGATGCAGGGGTATAATACCCTGTGGATGCCCGGAACGGACCACGCGGGAATCGCCACCCAGGCCAAGGTGGAGGAACAGCTGGCCAAAGAAGGGACAAACAAATACGAACTGGGCAGGGAGAAGTTCCTGGAGAGGGTGTGGGACTGGAAGCACCAGTACGGCAGCCGGATCACCAGCCAGCTTAAGCGCCTTGGCGCTTCCTGTGACTGGTCGCGGGAACGCTTTACCATGGACGAGGGCTGTTCGGAGGCGGTGAAGGAAGTATTTATCGGCCTCTACAATAAGGGTCTTATTTACCGGGGCAATTACATCATCAACTGGTGTCCCAAGTGCCAGACCACCATCTCCGACATTGAGGTGGAACACGAGGAAAAGGAAGGGAACCTCTACCATCTGCGCTATCCCCTAAAAGACGGGAGCGGCTATCTGGAGGTGGCCACCACCCGGCCTGAGACCATGCTGGGCGATACGGCGGTTGCCGTGCACCCCTCGGACGAGAGGTACAAAGACATTATAGGTAAAACCCTGATCCTGCCCCTGACGGGGCGGGAGATTCCGGTTATCGCGGACGCAGCGGTGGAAATGGAATTTGGCACCGGGGCCGTGAAGGTGACCCCGTCTCATGACCCCAATGACTTCGAGATGGGGCTCAGGCACAACCTGGCCCAGGTGACGGTGTTGACCAAGGAAGCCACCATGAATGAAAACGCCGGCAAGTACCGGGGCATGGACCGCTATGTCTGTCGCAAACAGATTGTGCAGGACCTGGAGGAAGCAGGGGCTCTGGTGAAGATCGTGGAGCACGTGCACAATGTGGGCGAATGCTACCGCTGCAGCACAGTGGTGGAACCTATGGTGAGCAAACAGTGGTTTGTAAAGATGAAACCTCTGGCTGAGCCTGCCATCCAGGCCGTGCTGGACGGCAGAATCAGGTTCGTGCCGGAACGTTTTACGCGCGTTTACCTGAACTGGCTGGAGAATATCCGTGACTGGTGCATTTCCCGCCAGCTGTGGTGGGGGCACCGCATCCCGGTGTGGTACTGCGGGGAGTGCGGCGAGGAAATCTGCGCCAAGGACGAGCCCAAGGCCTGCCCCAAATGCGGTTCGGGCAAACTGGCCCAGGACCCGGATGTACTCGATACCTGGTTCAGTTCAGGCTTGTGGCCTTTTTCCACCATGGGCTGGCCCAAAGAGACCCCGGAGCTGGAGCATTTCTATCCCACATCTGTACTGGTTACCGGACGGGACATCATCTTCTTCTGGGTGGCCCGGATGATATTTACCGGACTCGAATTCATGCAGGAGGTACCCTTCCATGAGGTGTTCATCCACGGCCTGATTCTGGACGCCCAGGGCAGGAAGATGAGCAAATCCCTGGGGAACGGGGTTGACCCTATTGAGGTGATTGACAAGTACGGGGCAGATACCCTGCGCTTTATGCTGGTAACCGGGAACACTCCCGGCAATGACCTGCGCTTTCAGTTTGACCGCCTTGAAGCCACCCGAAACTTCTGCAATAAGATTTGGAACGCTTCCCGCTTTGTGTTGATGAACCTGGAGGATTATGCCCCAACAGGAGACTCAGGCCTGTCAGAACAGGAAGCCCTGAGGGGACTGCTGCTGAGTCCGGAACTGGAGTTGAATCCGGCTGACCGCTGGATACTTTCCCGCTACAATTCCCTGATCACGGGTGTGACCGCGGCCATGGAGGATTATGACCTGGGCGAGGCGGGACGGCTCTTGTATGAATTCGTCTGGAGCGAGTTCTGCGATTGGTATATCGAGCTGGCGAAAATCCGCCTGTATGCCAAAGATGCCCCCAAGGCCCGTCACACAGCCCAGGTTGTGCTGCACACTGTGCTGGAGGGCACCCTGAAACTGATCCATCCCTTTATGCCGTTTATATCGGAAGAAATCTACCAGCACCTGCCGGGAGCAGCAGGGACCATCATGCTCTCTGCCTGGCCCAAAGGGCTGGAAGAGCTGGATAATCCAGCGGCTGAGCAGGGCATGGAGCTGTTGATGGAAGTAATCAAAGGAATCCGCAATATCAGGGCGGAACTGAATGTGCCCCCGAGTAAAAAGGCGGATGTTATCCTGGCGGCCAATTCGGATTCCAGCCTGGCAGCCTTGGAGTCGGGCCGGGATTTTGTCACCCACCTGGGCGGGGTAGCGGATCTCACCCTTTGCCGGAACCTGGCGGAAAAACCCGAGCAGGCCGGTACTGCCATCGTGAGCGGCGTGGAGGTCTATGTTCCTCTGGCGGGCTTGATTGATCTGGGTAAAGAGATCCAGCGTCTCGAGAAAGAAGTTGAGAACCTGCGCAAGGAGATAGAGCGCAGTGAGAATAAATTGGGGAACCAGGGTTTTGTGGCCAAGGCACCTGCGGATGTTATCGCCAAGGAGAGAGAGAAACTGGCGGGGTTTGCGGCTAAACGGCAGGCTCTGGAAGAAAGATTGAGCAGTCTGCGGAAGTAGGGGGGCATCCGGGTGAATTACGAAGAGGCCATGGACTACTTGGTCAATCTGACCAAGTTTGGCTTTAACTTTGGTTTAGACAGAATCAGGCACCTGCTGGCCCAGACCGGCAATCCCCAGGACAAGCTGAAAACCATTCACGTGGGGGGAACCAACGGCAAGGGGTCAACTTCGGCCATGCTGAGTTCGGTCCTGAAGGAAGCGGGGTACAGGGTGGGGGTGTTCACTTCCCCCCACCTGCATTCTTACCGGGAGCGGATTGTTGTAAATGGGGAGCAAATCCCCGAGGAACGGGTGGCGGAGCTGCTCACACGGCTAAAGGCGGTTCTGGACAAAATGGTCTCCGAGGGCCATGAACACCCCACGGAGTTTGAGGTCAACACCGCCATGGCCTTCCTGTATTTCCTGGAGGAACAGGTTGACTACGCAATAATTGAGGTGGGCCTGGGTGGGGCCATTGACTCCACCAATGTGGTTAACCCCTTGGTGAGTGTAATTACCAATGTGGGGATGGACCACATGGACTACCTGGGCCAGACCTTGGAAGAGATTGCCCGGGTGAAGGCGGGGATTATCAAGGACGGGGGCATTTTGGTCACCGCTTCAAACAGGCCCGAGGTGATAGGGGTGCTGGAGGAAACCTGCCGCGAAAGATCAGCCAGGCTGGTCAGGGTGTGGGATGAATACAGCTGGACAAGCCTGGAATCGGGTCCATTGGGGCAGAAATTTGCGCTGAAGGGAAAGCTCTATGATTTTCCACAACTGGAGCTGGGTTTGGTGGGAGAGCACCAGTTGGTGAATGCAGCTACAGCCCTGGCGGTGGTGGAAACCTTGGTGGAGGATTGCGGCGTGGAGGTTTCTTCCCGGGATTTTGCCGCAGGACTGAAGGAGACGCGCTGGCCGGGGCGTTTGGAGCTGGTACGGCCGTGGCTGCTCCTGGACGGGGCACATAACCTGGACGGGGCAGAAAGTCTGGCCAGGGCCCTGGAGGGGGTTTTCCGCTATAAGCGTCTGATTCTCTGCATAGGCATGCTGGCTGATAAGGAGAGGGGCAAGGTCCTGGCCCGTTTGGCTCCTTTAGCGTACAAGGTTGTGGTGACCAAGCCCAACAGCCCCAGGGCCGGGAACTGGCAGGAGATGGCCGGGGAGGCCAAGAAGTATGTGGCGGAGGTGTACCTGGAGGAGGAAATTCCCCAGGCGGTGGATCTGGCGGTCTCTTTGGCCGGACCGGGCGATTTGGTGTGTGTCACGGGGTCGTTATATATGATCGCCGAAGCCCGCGCCCACCTGATAGGAAGCCGTTGAAAAACTGCGTCTAGCTTTGTCGCGGACCCTGCCGGAATCCTCAACGTATGTTCAATACGCCTCCGGTGCCGGCAGGGTCCGCTTCGCGCTATACTTGTTTTTGAACGGCTTCCCATGGGTCCTTTGGAGGTATTCCTCTTGAGAAAGCAAAGCTAAACGGCGGCTAGCTTTGAGTGTCAAGGCGACTGTCACTGTGACATTACGGTGATTCCTGTTGAACGCTTTTTGTGAGGCGTTCTTTTTTTGTCTGGCGGGAATTCGTTCTACCCGGGGATTTCTGGGAGTATAATTTTAGCAGGATTTCCCAGATGAGAGGTAGAACATGAGAAGAGTGATTAAAGCTGTAATCGGCATACTCACTGCGGCGGTTATCTTGGTTGTGCTGGGATGGGGTATATATGGACTGGGTAAGCTCTATCTGGGGGTTATCGGCAGGAACACAGCCCTGCCTCAGACTTCGGCAGGGGAGAACGCGGCGGAAAAGCAAGTCATGCATTTGCCTGGTTTTCAGGTGTTTTTCCTGCAGTTAGGCATTTTCCAAGACAAGTCCAATGCTGAGAAATTTGCCAAGGGCTTGGAACAGCAAGGTTTCAGTGCAGTGGTGCTGAACGAGCAGCCGTACCGGGTGGTTACAGGCTTTTTTGGCGGCTGGCCGGCAGCGAGGGAAGCCAAGGCGGGGCTCAAAGAGGTAAAGCCGGTCGAGAAGAGCCTGGAGGTCAAGGGGATTAATTACAGGGTGGCCGCGGGGGACGGGGAACAGGTTAAGACCGTACTGGTGAATTACGGTGAACTACTGGGCGCCTCAGCCAAGGTGTTTGAGAGCGCTGTACCCGGGAACTTAAAGAGCGGTACATTGGCCGGACTGGCCGTGCAAGTTAAGGGGCTGCGCTCCGGCACGAGCGATGCCGTCAAGAAACTTCAGGCGTCCCCGAACCTGGCTGGAGCCAGGGAAGTTTTGCTGGCGCTGGACCGTCAGGGGGAACAGGCAGTTCGGGATATTGCAATTCTGGCAAATTCCCGCAACAAGGAAAGTTATCTTAAGGCTCAAAAAAGTCTGATGCAATTATTTGGCCTCTACCGGGAATATTTAACTATATTGCAGAAGAAAACGGCTGACTGAAAATTGTATTGTTTTCGCTATTCTTTGTGATATAATTAACTATGTAATTTGAGGGGGGATTTTGTTTGAAAACCTTAAAAATTCCCGAGGCTACCATCATCCGATTGTCTGTGTACTCGCGTTACCTATATATGGCGGATAAACGCGGGATTGTTACTATTTCTTCCGGTGATATTGCTGACGGGGTCGGGGTAAGCCCGGCTCAGGTGCGCAAGGACTTGGCATACTTCGGTGAGTTCGGTACACGCGGCGTTGGTTACAACGTCAAGGACCTGCACCGGCATATCCTTAAGATTTTGGGCTTGAGCAATATCTGGCATGTGGCTCTGGTTGGATTAGGCAACCTGGGTCTGGCCCTTAGCTCATATAAAGGTTTTCGTGAGCGCGGTTTTTGCATCTGCAGCATTTTTGACACCGACCCTGAGAAGGTTGGGACCATAGTCAATGATGTGGTGGTGGAACATATCGACAGGCTGGAAGAAGTGGTAGACGAAAGAGGAGCGCAGATTGGCATCATCGCCGTTCCGGCCGGCTTTGCGCAGGAGGTGGCGGACCGTCTGATCAAAGCAGGTGTTAAGGCCATTCTTAATTTCGCCCCTGTGGTACTGAACGTGCCGCCGGAAATCGAACTGCGCAACGTGGATTTGGCGGTGCATCTGGAAGTGCTGACCTTCAATCTGGCACTGCAAAAATAACTTTAACTCTGAAGCGTCTTGCGGCAAGGCAAGGCGTTTTATTTTACCTCAGGAAAGTATATACTCGGCAACTTTTGCCGAGTATATCGAACACGGGCACTGAAATGCGCGCGCTGAGGAAAAACGAAGCGCGCATTTCTTGTTTTGCGGAGCTGGTTGTGCTATGCTTCTTGGCCGGAAGCAGGAGTTCCAACCTTTAATCCAGCCAATAAGTCTAACTATGCCTCCCCCTGAATAAAAAGTATATAAGCCTGAAGTTTGGGGGGAGAGAAATGGAAAGGTCCGGTGAAGACAAAGCGCTGGCGGGTATTTCCCATTTGGGCATTGTTCTGGGGTGGGCCGGGCTGGTGGTTGCCTTGATCATCTACCTGATCCGCAAGGACCAGTCAATGTTCGTCAGGCGCTGCGCCAGGCAGGCTCTGGGCTATCAAATCTGTGCTCTGGTAGTTATGCAGGTACTGGTTTTCCTGTTTGGCGGCAGCCTGCTGTTGGGAGTTTTTTCTTCAAACGCGCTGTCATTGGGCACGGTTGGCAGCGTTCTGGTCCGAGTGGTCAATCTGGCTTTAATCGCCTTGGGTATCCTGGGGGCAATCAAGGCTTTTGGGGGCGAAAGCTTCCGCTACCCGTTGATTGGGGATTTCGTGGAACGGCTGTAACGCTCAGGGTAAAAGCTGTGTTTTAAACAGGTTTTGCGGGTATAATAGGCTTAAACGCTGCGGAGGTGATTGAAGTTGCCCTTTGAAGAACAAACCTGTTTAGAGTGCGGGATTTCCAGCAATGACCGTCCGGTGCTTTCCTACGTGCACCAGGGTGAGGAACGCTGGTGCTGCGTCCGATGCCTCCCGGCTTTGATTCACGGCTAATCCCGGCCCGGTCCAGGGCCGGGATTTTTCGTCCTGCCTCAGGAAACAACCATGACCTTGTGGGTTACCAAGTGGGATGAAAAACGCTGATTTTGGGTCAAATGGGGTAGCCGGATGAACATTTCTTCAGGCATGACTCAGCCTCGGCAGGGAAACGCGTGCTGAAAAACGAAGCGCGAATTTCTTGTACCTCAGGAAAGTATATACTCGGCAACTTTAGCCGAGTATATCGAACACGGGCACTGAAATGCGCGCGCTGAGGAAAAACGGAGCGCGCATTTCTTGTTGCAGGAGATTTTGCCGCGAGACAGAATAGGTTTAATGTATACTGAATACACAATTTGACTTCAAAGGGGTTAACGGCAAAATGAGACTGGAAAAGGACTTTTTGGGCGAAAGGGAAATCCCGGCGGATGCTTATTTCGGGATACAGACTGTGCGGGCAAGGGAGAACTTCCCCATTACGGGTTACCCACCTCACCGGGAAATAGTTTTAGCCATTGCTGTGGTGAAGAAGGCAGCCGCCCTGGCCAACATGGAAAGCGGGATTCTCTCAACCAAAGTGGGCAAGGCCATTGTAAAGGCTGCAGACGAGATCATCGGGGGCAAGCTCCACGAGCAGTTTGTGACTGATGTGATTCAGGGTGGAGCCGGCACGTCCTTAAACATGAACGCCAATGAGGTAATCGCTAACAGGGCAGGCGAAATTTTGGGCGGAGAGAAAGGGGATTACTCCCTGGTACACCCCAACAACCATGTCAACATGGCCCAGAGCACCAATGACGTATTTCCAACCTCCATCCGCATCGCCAGCTTGAACCTGGCAGCTGACCTGGTAAAGGTCTTGCGGGAATTGGCGGACGCTTTCAAGCGCAAGGCTAAAGAATTTGACGGAATAATCAAAATGGGCAGGACCCATCTGCAGGACGCAGTTCCCATTCGTCTCGGCCAGGAGTTTGCGGCCTATGCCAGGGTGCTGGAACGGGACATCAAACGCATAGGCGGCGCTTGTGACTCGCTGCGCGTCATCAATATGGGGGCAACCGCGGTAGGCACCGGTTTAAACGCGGACCCGGCCTACATTGACTCGGTCTGCCTCCACTTAAAGGAACTGACAGGGCTGGAACTGGTGCGGGCTGAAGACTTGGTAGACGCTACCCAGAACACAGACGCTTTTGTGGAGATGTCAGGAGCCCTGAAGACCCTGGCTGTGAACCTCTCAAAAATCGCCAATGACCTGCGCCTCATGGCCTCAGGGCCCCGGGCAGGTTTCGCTGAAATTATCCTGCCTGCAGTGCAGCCCGGTTCTTCCATTATGCCTGGAAAGGTTAACCCGGTGATGGCGGAAGTCGTTAATCAGGTTTCATTCCAGGTGCAGGGCAATGATTTTACTATCGCCCTGGCTTGCGGCGCGGGCCAGCTGGAATTGAATGTGATGGAACCGGTAGTCGTATTCAATCTGCTTCAGTCCCTGGACATCTTAAGGAATGTAATTGTGGTGTTCCGGGAAAAATGTATCGAGGGTATCTGTGCCAACGAGGAAAACTGCCGGCGGGAAGTCGAAAAGAGCATCGGCATTGTCACCGCTATCAACCCCCATGTGGGGTACGAGGTGGCATCCCGCATCGCCAAGGAGGCGCTGAATACAGGGCGGCCGGTGCGGGAGATAGTGCTGGAGCGCGGCATCCTGAGCCAGGAAGAGCTGGATGTGATTCTTAACCCCTATGAGATGACCAAGCCGGGCATTGCCGGTGAAGAGTTGTTGACAAAATAAGATTGTCAAGCTAGATAGTTAAATGTTAAACTTATTTACGAGCCCATTTTGGCCAGGGTATTGCCCTGGCTAATTTCCTATGGGCCCTGTCGTAGGAGGATTAAACCATGGCCGTAGGAAAAGGCATATCGGGAGCGGGCAGAGCGGCAATTTTGGTGTTTGCCGGCGCGGCCCTGGGAACTCTCATCGGGTTTGGTGTTTCCCGTTACAGCGACCTGTTGAGCCCCCTGGCAGATCCGCTGATCAAGCTTGACTTCCCCTTTAATACATATTTGGACTTTTTCTTCCTCTCATTCTCATTTGCTTTTACCTTGCGGATTTCGGCTGCGACAATTCTCGGCGGACTGTTTGGCTATTGGATTGCCCGCCGCTGGTAGGTGACACAGGTGGAGTTGATTTTGGCTTCCGCATCCCCCCGCCGGGCTGAATTGCTGGCCCAGGCCGGATGGGATTTCACGGTCCTTCCCGTGGATATTGAAGAGGGCTTTGGAGCCGGGCCGGTAGAATCAGCCGTATCTGAACTCGCCCTGCGCAAGGCCCGGGCCTGTATGGCTAAAAGGGGACTTGTTATCGGTGCGGACACCGTGGTGGTCCTGGATGGCAAGGTTTTGGGCAAGCCAGCTTCCAATGAGGACGCCTGTGAGATGCTTGCGGCACTGAGCGGGCGGGAGCACAGGGTGATAACTGGCGTAGCTGTGCTAAACACGGCTACGGGCGCGGAGTTGGCGGAGGCGGAAGAGACCGCAGTACGGTTCCGGGCTTTGACCAGGGAAGAGATTGAAGCCTATGTTAGGAGCGGCGAGCCCATGGACAAGGCGGGGGCGTACGGGATCCAGGGCAAAGGCGCTCTCTTGGTGGAAGGGATAACAGGCTGTTATTTCAATGTGGTGGGACTCCCTCTTTCCCGCCTGGCCCGCATGCTCCAGAGGGCGGGCTTTCCTGAGGTGTATAGATTCTGAGGAACTTATGTGCTGGACTTGAGGGTCAAGGAGTCAGGAGTCAGAAGTCAGGAGTCAGAATAGGAAGAGGATGCCGCCTTGGCGGCCCACTGAAAAGAACGTCCTAATTGACCTAAGAAACCTTGCTTAAACCATTCTGACTCCTGACTCCTGACTTCTGAATTCGGACCCAAAAGTACAACCCATAAGTTAAGCTGACAGCATTGTCGTTTCAGCTCAGGTGATTTGATGAATGAGTTGGAGGGATTGGAGTGGCTGTCGAAGATTATAAGGTGAGGATCAAGGATTTACCGCCGGATTTGATGCCGCGGGAGAGGATGGCTGTCGCGGGAACAAGCGCGCTCAACAATTCGGAGCTGCTGGCCCTGGTCCTGGGGAGCGGCACCCGTAAGGAAAATGCCCTGCAGATGAGCTCCAGGATTCTGGCGGGGGTTGGCGGCTGGAGGGGATTGGCATCCCTATCACTCAATGAATTGGAGAGCCTTGACGGCATCGGGCCGGCCAAGGCCTGTCAGATCAAGGCACTGGTGGAAATCAGCCGCAGGATAAGAGCGGAAGCTCCGGAAGAGCGGGCTTCAATCCGCTGTCCCCAGGACGTCTCGGACCTGGTTATGGAGGAAATGCGATATCTCGACAAGGAGCATTTTTACCTGCTGGCTTTGAATACCAAGAACCAGGTGCTGGCCAAGGTACAGGTTTCCATCGGCTCCCTCAATGCCTCTCCGGTCCACCCCAGGGAAGTCTTTAAAGAGGCTATCCGCCGCAGTTCGGCGGCGATCATCCTGATTCACAACCACCCCAGCGGCGATCCCACCCCGAGCAGGGAGGATGTGGAAGTGACCAAGCGCCTGGCTGAGGCGGGAAAACTCCTGGGCATAGAGGTATTTGACCACATAATCATCGGAGACAAAAGGTACATCAGCCTTAAGGAAAAAGGAGTTCTCTAATCATCTTTGCATTCTGTTTTGTAACTTGTTGTCGAAGGTGGTAAAATAAAGTGGTATGGTAAACTTGGTTATTCTGGAAGGAGCTTAACTAGATGTTTTTTGCCAAAGACCTGGGAATAGACCTGGGAACAGCCAATACCTTGGTGCATCTAAAGGGTAAAGGCATAATTATCAGAGAACCTTCGGTGGTGGCTATCGATCAGGAAAAGAAACAAATCTTGGCAGTAGGGGATGAAGCCAAGCAGATGATCGGGCGTACCCCTGGACATATTGTCGCTATCCGCCCGCTGAAAGATGGGGTTATTTCCGACTTTGAGACCACCCAATCCATGCTGCGTTATTTCATCAACAAGGCGCTTAAGACCAATTCGCCCTTTAACCGCCCACGGGTGGTAATCTGCGTTCCCTCCGGCGTCACTCCGGTGGAGGAGAGGGCAGTGAAAGAAGCCTCTCACCAAGCCGGAGCCAAGGAAGTAATTATTATTGAAGAACCCATGGCTGCGGCCATTGGGGCGGGGCTGCCTGTGCACGAGCCTACGGGAAACATGATTGTGGATATCGGGGGCGGTACTACCGAAGTGGCGGTCATTTCCCTGGGAGGGATTGTTACCAGCCGGTCCATCCGTGTGGCGGGCGATGAGATGAACGATGCGATCATGGCCCATATCAAAAAAGTCTACAATCTGATGATCGGGGAGCGGACGGCTGAAGATATCAAGATCAGCATCGGGTCAGCTTATCAACCGCCGCGCGACCTGTCTTATGATGTCCGGGGCCGGGATTTGCTGACGGGGCTGCCTAAAACCGTCGCCGTATCGGCGCAGGAGATCCAGCAGGCTTTGGCCGAGCCCGTGGCTGCCATTGTGGAAGCTATTAAAGTTTGCCTGGAAAAAACCCCGCCTGAACTGGCAGCGGATATCATGGACCGGGGCATTATGATGGCTGGGGGAGGGGCCCTGCTCCGGAATCTGGACAAGCTGGTGAGTGACGAAACGGGCATGCCGGTCCACCTGGCCGAAGAGCCTTTGGATTGTGTGGCACTGGGTACCGGTAAGGTGCTGGAAGAGTCGGAGAACCTGAAAAAGCTGTTGGCCATGCAGAAAAGTTGAGGTAGAGTGGAGGGGAAAGAGTGGCCAGGAAAAGAATCAGCTTTACCTTGGCTGCTGTGATTGTTTTCTTCGTAATTTTGCTGACTTTGGTCGGCATCAGACTCACCGGGACAGGGAGGGACTTTCCCAACCCGGCGGGTAACTTACTTAGGGAGGCTCTGGCCCCGCTGCAAGGCGGGGTTATGTCCGTTACAACGGGTGTCAGAAACAGTCTTGCCAGCCTTTGGCAGTTCAACCGGTTGAGCCGGGATAACCAGAGCCTGAAAGAGCAAGTAGCGGAGCTGACCAGGGAGAACAATCAACTGAAGCAGAAGATACTGGCTGGAATGCGTTATGAAGATATGGCCAAGAAGTTTGATTCTCCTTCCATTTGGAACCAACCTTCTGTGGGCGCAACTGTTGTGGACCGCAATCCGTCCAACTGGTACCACACCATCGTGATTAACCGCGGCGCCAAGGACGGGGTCAAAGTGGACGACCCGGTGATCACCAACCTTGGACTTGTGGGCAAGGTGATAAATGTCACCGGCAGCACGGCGGAAATAATCCTGATACTGGACCCGGAGGGCCAGGTCAGCGGGGTAGTGAGGCAGAGCAACGGTTCCGGCTCCTTCGGCATCGTGCTGGGTGACTACAAACGGGGTTCTGTGGCGACAACCGGCAGCCTGAGCATGGAAGTGCCGAAAGAGGACAAGGTAAATCCGGGTGATCTGGTCTTGACCTCGGGCATGGGGGGCGTTTATCCCAAGGATATTCCCATCGGCACCGTACAGCAAGTCACCCTGAACCCCGGGGGACTGCTGAAGACGGCCACCATTACCCCTCTGGTCAGTTTTTCCAACCTGGAAGAAGTGTTTGTAATGCTGACAGGGGGTAAGTGATGCGGCGCTATATCGTGATGGCTGTCTTATTTGTGCTGGCCCTGGCCCTCCAGTCAACGGTGTTTAATTTTCTGCCGCTTGCCGGGGTCAAACCGGACTTTGTGCTCCTGCTTACGGTTTATTTCGCTTTTACCAACGGACCCGGTAAGGGGGCGCTTATGGGTCTGGCTCTGGGGCTTTTGGAGGACTTTTATATAGGCAGATACATAGGCATGAACGGCCTGGCCTTGTTGGCGGCAGGTTTGTTGGCAGGCTGGTTTGAGACTAAGCTGTACAAGGAGAACCTGCTTATCGCCCTGATAGTGGTTTTTGTCACCAGCGCTTTCAGCCAGGGGATTGTACTCTTTAGCGGCCTGGCAGCAGGACTGAACTGGGACACAGGGAGCGGGCTCAACATTATCTGGCCCTTGGCCCTCTACAACACCTGTCTGGTTCCTTTTACCTATCCCTGGTTTCACCATTCTGTTACCCGGGGTTGGATGCGTTACCGGCCCAAGCACGAACAATAGCTTAGATAAGTGAGTGGGGATAATGGAAGAAAAAGAGAGAAGTTCTCTTAAAGTAAAGCTCTTTCTGCTGGGGATAGCAATTTTTCTGGTATTTTCCGTGCTGGTCTCCCGGCTGTGGAATTTGCAGATTGCCAAGGGCAGCGAGTACGTGGCGGAGGCCAAAGGAAACACTTTCCGCTATGTCAGCATTCCTGCCCCCAGAGGGGACATCGTGGATGACAAGGGCAGGATTTTCGTTACCAGCCTGCCCCAGTTTGCTATTACCCTGGACTGGCTGGATCTGCAGAGCGCCAAGGGCATGGACCCGAAGCAGGTGGTTAAAACCCTTGCCGGCTACATACAACATTATTGGGGGAACGGCAAAGAAAGCGTAGACATGGTGGCGGAAGATATTATGGCTAAGGTCCAGATGCACCAGTTCCAGCGCTATGAACCGGTGGTGCTGATGGAGAATATTCCGCTGCAGCTGCGGGCGGTTTTGGCCGAACACCAGCAGGAGCTGCCCGGTATTTCCGTGGAGCCCAGGCCTTTCCGCTATTATCCCATGCAAACCGTTGCCGGTCACATCCTTGGCTATGTGCGGGAAGTAACCTCGAGTGAACTTAAGGGCTTTCAGGACAGGGCCGTGCAGGCTGGCTTAAGCTCAGATACCTACGAGTCCGGAGATCTGGTGGGCCAGATGGGTGTGGAGAATTCCTATGATTTGTACCTGCGGGGCCAGGACGGAGTCCAGCTGATGGAGGTCGATAACCAGGCCCGCCCGGTGGACAGGCTGACGCGGCAGGACCCGGTGGTGGGCAAGACTGTCCAGTTGACCATCGATGCGGACCTGCAAAAGACAGTTTCCGATGCACTGGACAGTGTGATTGCGAACCTGCAGAAAAATGAAGGCCAGGCCAAAGCCGGGGAAGGCTCGGCGGTGCTCATTGATGTGAAAACAGGCAAAGTCCTGGCCATGGTCTCGAGGCCGGCAATGAACCCGAATGATTTGACAGGCAATATACCCGATGACGTGTACCAAAGGTACTTTGGCTCCCAGCCGGGAGGTACCCCCGGAGTGGCTTGGGATCGTGCTTTTCAGTCTGTGTATGCTCCAGGTTCAACTTTCAAGATGATTACAGCCATGGCCGCCTTGCAGGACGGCAAGGTTGGACCGTTTGAGACCATTTACGACGGTCCCTCATCCCTGTCCCATCCTAAATCGTCGGTGGGAGACTGGAATGCAGCTTCTTTTGGCCGGGTAAACCTGTTTATGGGGTTAGGGGAATCCATTAACTACTACTTTGAGGCTTTAGGCGAGAGGGTGATGGCGGCCAATCCTGAGCGCCTGGCCCAGGTGGCCAGAGAATTCGGACTGGGACGGGTGTCCGGAATTGACATCCCGGGGGAAAGCAGCGGCACCGCCCCGTCGGCTACGTGGAAGCTGCAGCTGAACGGGCCGCGGCTGGAGAAGGCGCGCGACCAGCAGTTAGAGCAGGCGCAACAAAAGTACAACGATATGATGGCCAAGGCAACCACTGCCAGCCAGCGGCAGGCGGCCCAGAACTGGTACGCCCAAGAAAAGGCTAAGATCATGTTCAATTTTAACCAGAACTACAAATATGGAGCCGAGTGGCAGTGGTATGACACCTACAACACTTCTATCGGCCAGGGAGACAACAAATACTCGGCGCTGCAACTGGCCAATTATGTAGCCACGATCGTCAACGGCGGCCACCACATGAAGCCATACTTGGTGGACAAGGTGACTGACCCCAATACCGGCAAGGTCGTGTTGCAGAATAACCCATCAGAGCTTAATCAGGTGGACATTTCGCCGCAAAACCTTGATTATGTCAAACAGGCCATGCGGCAAGTGGTTACCGCCGGTACCGGCGTAGGTGTGTTTAAGGATATTCCCGGATTCACGGGCGGGGCGAAAACCGGTACAGCCCAGCTGGGTTCCAGGGGCACGACCGGCGCCGAAGAGTATAACGGCGTGTTTGTAGCTTTTACCCCCTACGATAACCCCCAGATTGCCTTTGCGGCGGTTGTGGGCTATGGTATCCACGGCAACAGTTCCGGCGGCCAGGTGGCTGCCGCAGCTTTCAAGGAGTACTACCAAGAGCACGGAATGATGAAGTAATAGGCACTACTCTGGTGTGAGGAGTCAGGAGTCACTACTCTGTGGGAGGAGTCGGGAGTCAGAATTCAGTCAGGAGTCAGGTGTCAGGGGAGGTGTCAGGGGGACTGTCCCCTTGACACTCACTTGACACAGAACCTGGACTTGCTAGGTTGGAAGAGCTGTCCAGGTTGTTCTTTTTATTCAGCTTAAAGGATTCTGCCCTGAAACAAAGTCGAGTTCGGGTCTGCTCGGGTCGAATTTTCTTTCTGCTCCGTTCAGCAGACTACGTCGCCTAGCATGCTTTTCGGCAGATCG
>JAJZPO010000042.1 GCA_021811155.1 Bacillota bacterium
GAAAATATCCTGGTACCGGAACTCTTAAAAAGATTGGCGGGTGGATAGAAGTGCGTGAGATTAAATTTAGGGCTTCGGAGAAGTCGCTACAAGAGATAATACCCGTACACGACATAGATTTCTCCAGTAGGCAAATTAATACAAATGGCGCATGGCGGCTATTTAACGAAGTAGAACTCATGCAATACACCGGCCTGCACGACAAGAACGGCAAGGAGATTTACGAGGGGGATATAGTGCGGACCTCACCCATAGATCGTCCAATGATAGTCAAATGGGACGATAAAAGCGCATCCATTTGCATTACCAACCTAGAGGGGCGTATCCTTTGCGCTAGTATAGCCTGGGAAGTGTGGGTAGTTATCGGCAATATCTATCAGAATCCTGGCCTATTGGAAGGGGATAGGACACGATGATAAATCAGCAAAAAGTTTTCGACACTTACCATTCGACTATGTCCAAGTACGCTAACCAATCCTCAAAACAGCTTAGAAATCTGCTCAGCCGAAAAGAGAAATCACTCGAGAGATCATATTTACCAGGTTCACGAATGTCCTGCCCACGACAAGCAGAACTAAAAGCTGAGATTTTGGCACTTAAGAATTTATTGGAGCAAACCCATGAGCAATGATAAGCAGTATGACCTCCGCGAAATCCTGCAACACATCGACCCGTCAATGCTCGATTACCAGGACTGGGTCAACGTCGGTATGGCTCTGAAAGAAGCCAATTATACCGCCATGGATTGGGACGCCTGGAGCAAGCGGGATGGAGGCCGCTACCATCCCGGAGAGTGCTTCAAAAAATGGGATACATTCCGGGGCGCTCCAACCCCAGTGACAGCCGGCACGATTGTCCAGCTAGCCAAGGACCAGGGCTGGCAGCCGGAACGGACAGAAAGTTATGAGCTTGAATGGGATTCCATCATCGGGGCCAAGGAAGACCTGGTAGTCATCAACAAGAACTGGGTAGAGGCCCGGGAAGTCACCGAGCCCGGGGACTGGAATCCTGCTGGCCAGCTGGTGAAATATCTTGAAACACTTTTTGAAGCCTCAGAAAACGTTGGTTACGTTACAGAGTCATGGGAGAAGGACGGTAAACATCTACCGACTAAAGGTGCATGGGACAGGACTGCCGGCGAGCTGATCCAGGCGCTTAACCAATGTAAGGGGGATATTGGAGCTGTCCTCGGAGACTGTAAGCCGGAGGTTGGGGCATGGATTCGCTTTAACCCATTGGATGGCAAAGGCATTAAGAACGAGAACGTGACAGAATTCCGCTATGCTCTCGTAGAATCAGATGCCATGGATATCGATCACCAGAACGCCATCATCCGGGAGCTGGAGCTGCCGGTAGCCTGCCTGGTGCATAGTGGAGGAAAAAGCCTGCATGCCATTGTCCGGATTGATGCTACCAATTATGACGAGTACCGCAAGCGGGTGGATTATCTTTACAACGTCTGCCAGAAGAACGGCCTGAAAATCGACAGCCAGAACCGGAACCCTTCCAGGCTCTCCAGAATGCCCGGTGTGATGCGCAACGGCCGCAAGCAGTTCCTGGTGGATACCAACATCGGCAAAGAGTCCTGGAAGGCCTGGCAGGAATGGATTGAGGCAATTAATGATGATCTGCCGGAGCCGGAAAACCTTGACTCAGTGTGGGACAGCCTGCCGGAATTGTCGCCGGCGCTGATAGACGGAGTGCTGCGTCAGGGGCAAAAGATGCTGCTAGCAGGGCCTAGCAAGGCCGGCAAGTCATTTGCCCTTATAGAGCTCTGTATAGCCGTTGCTGAGGGCCGTAAGTGGTTAGGCTGGCCTTGTGCCCAGGGTAGGGTGATGTATGTCAACCTGGAGTTGGACAGGCCCAGCTGCCTGCACCGGTTCAGAGATGTCTACGAGGCTTTAGGCTGGCAGCCTAAGAATCTTAGCAATATCGATATCTGGAACTTGCGCGGCAAGTCAATTCCGATGGACAAGCTAGCGCCTAAGTTAATCCGGAGAGCCGCCAAGAAGCACTATATCGCCATAGTCATCGACCCGATTTACAAGGTTATCACGGGCGATGAAAACAGCGCCGATCAAATGGCCAACTTCTGCAACCAGTTTGACAAAGTATGCTGTGAGCTGAACGCAGCGGTAATCTACTGCCACCACCATTCGAAGGGCACCCAGGGCAGCAAGAAAAGCATGGACCGGGCATCAGGCTCTGGAGTGTTTGCCCGTGATCCGGATGCACTCCTGGATCTCATCGAGCTGGACCTGAACAGTGACATCTTAAAGCAGGAGGAGAATAAAGCAATTTGCAGCGTGTGCGAATCCTGGCTGAAGAAACATGTGAGCTTCTGGGAGAATGAAGTTTCCCAGGATGACAGGTGCAGCGAGAAGGTCATGCTGGATGCCTGTAAACGGCTCATGTACGTCGAGACCTATGAAGACATGCAGAAGGATGTGGCCGCGGCCAGGAAGGCCGTACAGCAGCGTACAGCCTGGAGAATTGACGGAACCTTGAGGGAGTTTCCGAAGTTCAGCCCGGTAAACCTGTGGTTCGATTATCCAGTGCATAGCGTTGATGACGTAGGGACCCTGAAAGATATATATGAGGATGGGGGCAAACCATCACACCTCAGAGCCATGGACAGCCGCAAATCCAAGGTGGTAAAGGCAAAAGAAAGGAAACGTTCAATCGAGGTTGCCTTTGAAGGCGCCAGCTTTGATAACAAGGTAACGGTTCAGGACCTGGTAGATTACATGGGCATTACTGAAAAATCTGTCAGAAGAAGGCTCAAGGAACACGGCGGCTTTAGTATCACTGAAGGGGTGGTTACCAGGGTAGGGACAGGGACAAAAACGGAAAAATGACTTTTTGTCCATAAGTTGCACGAGGGACAAAAACGCAAATTGTCCCTGTCCCTCAAAATGTCCCTAGGGACAAAAGCAGGGACAAAAACAGAAAACCCGTTTTTGTCCGTAAGGCAAAATGGAGGGACAAAACAGAGGGACAAAAACGAAAATCCTGTTTTTGTCCGTAGGGACAAAATGAGGGACAAAAACGCTATCCTATAATCCTTATTTTTTGTCCCTGGCGCGCGGGTCACGGATGGGGGAACGTAGTCGTCCGCTCCTTATGCGGGCGACGACTCCCTCCCCTATCCATCCCGTGACAAGGGCAAAGTGCCAGGGGGCGAAACGGAAGCTAAAAGTAGGAGGTAGGGAAGTAGTGGAAACACAGAACAGGTTGACCTGCTTTACGCCAAATAATTATCTTTACCCCTTGTGTGTAGGGAATGGCAGCGAGAAGTGCAAGACATGTAATCTGAACGAAGATATGGAGTCAGAAGATGCGGACTGAATTCTTTATGCCGATGATACCACCGACAGTAACCCATCAGGAAAAGCAGGTCCGGGTGTTGAACGGCAAGCCGCAGTTCTACGAGCCAGATGACCTGAAGGCAGCCAGGGCAAAGCTGCAGGCTCACCTGGCACAGCATATTCCGGAGCAAAAGTATACTGGGCCGGTCAGGGTTATTGTGAAGTGGTGCTTTCCGATTGCCGGCAAACATCAGGATGGAGAGTATAAGTCAACCCGGCCAGATACCCACAACCTGAACAAGCTCTTCTTTGACATCATGACGGACCTGGGGTACTGGACAGATGACGCCCTGGTGGCCAGTGAGATTATCGAGAAATTTTGGGCCAGGGTTCCCGGGATATACGTGGTAATCGATAACCTGTGAAAATACCAAGCGCTTGGGAATTTGAACACAGCGAGGAGTGGAACAATTTGAATAAAAAACTTGAACAGAAAATCAGTACCGGTCGACGGTTGACGGCAGAATTTGCAGAGCAAGGCATTTCAGCCAGCCTAGACGAAAAAACGGGTGAGGTCACAGTCAAGGCATCAGATTTTATCAAAGCCCGGGACAAGCGTTGTCCGGAGTGCGGGAGGAAGCTGATTTTGTTTGGGAAAACCCCGGTATGCCCTACATGTGATTGCTGAGGTTAAAGATGAGGCCTGGAGGGCTTCAGAGAGAGGTGTTGATATGAATCAGGAGGGAAATGCCTTCAAAGGCTGCCCGGTGGCGTTAGTGATTGAGGCGGCTGCAGTTGGAATGATAGTCCTGGTGGGGTGGCTGGTGAGGGCAAAGGGATGAATGATAAATTGCAAGAAAAAATACTCGAGTTCATTCGTGAATATCACCAGCAGCATAAATGGGCGCCAAGTGTCAGAGAGATTGCGGTAGGTATTGGGCTAAAGAGTCCCGCCACAGTTCAGCGGCATTTAGGCATTCTTCAGGCCAGGGGCAGAGTCATTTACCAAGGTAAAAGGCGGATTCGGGTGGTCGATTAGAGAGAGGGTGGAGAATTGGCCGACAATCCAAGCGACCCGAAAAAAGTCAGTCTTGTGGATGCAGATTCAAATACTTTTTGGAGTTGGTGGGCCAAATCCAGCCCGCCAGACAATAAGGTCAAGGAACCTATCTTGCATCTGCCAGCCCCAGTTGAATCGGGAGGAGGGAGTAAAAGCGGTCGAAAACGGAAGAAGCCTAAGAAGTTGACGAGAATGCGTCAGGATCTGTGGGGATGCTAAAAACTAAAGGAGTGGAAAACAGTGATTGAATTAGGTAAAAAGGCTAAGGACAAAATCACGGGATTTGAAGGGATTATCACCGGCAGGGCTCAATACTTATATGGCTGTGACCAATATTGCATAGTTCCGCCTGCCAAAGACGGCAAAATCGAACAGGGCCAATGGTTCGATGAAGGCAGAGTTGAGGTGGTTGGCAGGGGCGTGCTTCCGGAAGAAGTTCGGGTCGAAAAGCCAGGTGGGCCTAATAGAGATTGCCCTAGGCTTTAAAAAATTTTGAAAAAGAAACATATGTTTCTCCCA
This sequence comes from Bacillota bacterium, assembly GCA_021811155.1. GTDB lineage: Bacteria > Bacillota > Desulfitobacteriia > Desulfitobacteriales > JAJXUE01 > JAJZPO01. The sequence goes on from JAJZPO010000042.1 coordinate 4,888, forward strand.
AGCTCTATTTACATGCTATGCTTTTGTTGTAGCGTGCACCCATTTTTAAATTAACATATGACAGGCGAAAGGCTGACGTTTGATCCGTCAGTCTTTTTGTTGCAGGAAATCTCCTCCTTTTGGCGAAATGCGTCAGGGGGGGGGTGGTAATTGTGGGCCAAAATCCATGGGAATGGGGTTGGAATGGATTATCTGCAATAGGACAATTTGCTAGTGGTTTAGGGCTGATATTAGTTTCGATTATTCTTGGTCGCCTGACTTACAGAATATCAAAAATGCAGATAAGATTAACTGAACAGAATCTTAAAATTGATCTTTATAAGCGAAGATATGATATCTATAAAAGATTAGAGAAAATGATGAGGGATTTTGCTTTTGGACTTGCCGCTAAGAAAGATACGTCTATAGAGGATTTAGTTGAAATTCGTGACGAAGTGGTATTTTTATTCGATAAAGAAATCCACGACTACCTGTTGTTAATAATAAACAATATCAGTCAGGTGAATAATTATTCTCATCCTAAAGAAGCAGATGGACGTTATTATGAATTAATACAATGGTTTGGGAAACAGGTTACAGATAAAAACGAACTGAGAGAGAAATTTAAACGGTATCTTGATTTAAGTAACTACGGCTTGTCAAAAGACTAATTGCCACCACCAAAGTAAACGTAAAACACCGTTCAATTGGCGGTGTTTTTCTATTGCCAATTTTGCCAGGAGACCAGGGACTAATTGTACCCCCAGCTCCCAGGCACAAAGGAGGCCGCCATGAGTAAGAAACAGCGTTGCCGGCTCTCATTTAAAGAAATTTGCACAATCAAGCATGCGCTCCAGCTGCAGATTCAAGCTAAGCGGATTAGGCTTGCTGCTGCTCCGAATAGCGAAGATGCTACGCGGTTACGGCAGGACCTAGAATTTGAGGCTAAACTGTCATCATTCTTTGCTGATTGGGAAGACGAAATAAGGCACAAATATGACATTCCTAAGATCACTGATGCAGAGGCCAGGGACCTAATGAGGCATGATGCGTATGTTAGAGAGCGCGGCGGCTTGAGGCAGATCAGGCACGACCGATAAATTCTGTAGATTAGTCAAATATTGGTAATAAATAAGAAGAAAAGAAAGGAAAAGGGGGAAAGGACCGCCTCTTGCCCTGACTGGGACAACCTTCCAGAAACGTCAAAGAAGGTCAAAATATTCACTCAAAATAAAATGACCATTTTCTTTTGAGTTATGCTATAATAGGACTATAGAACATAGGCCTATTTGGGCATTTATCTACCGAAAAACTCAAAAGAAAATGGAGTGAATTAGAGTGTTGGACAAGTATCTTAAAAACCTGGAGTATGTGGGTAAAAGCGCCGGCACGCAAAAGACCTATTCAACAGTGCTTAAGAAGTTCATGACCTGGCTGGAAGAGACTAGCGGTGTGACGGATCCACGGGAAATAACCTCGATTGATGCCGTCGAATACCGGGCTTATCTACAAAAGCTGGGGAGAAAGCCTAACACTGTCAATACGGCGCTCTCAATCATCGAAGCCTTTTGCGCCTGGATGGCTGAGCAGGGTTACTTAGATCATAATCCGGTAGCAATCGTAAAAAGAGTGGACCAGGTACCGCAGCCACCGAAATGGTTAACCAAGGGTGAGAAGTACCGGGTGCTTAGAACAGCGCTCAAGGAAAAGGATTCCCGGAACAAGGTTATTATCCTCATGCTGCTACTGAGCGGCCTTAGGGCATCGGAACTGGTTAACCTTAAACCCGATGACGTGTACCTTAGCGACAGAAAAGGATTCCTGGATGTACTGGGTAAAGGCAATAAGAAACGTATTGTGCCTATACCAAACGATTTACGCAAGCCGCTTGGCGAGTATCTGGTGAATCGCAAAGCAATTAGTACCTGGTTATTCAGCAGCCAGCGCGGCGAGAAACTAACATACATCGGCCTATACCAATTGTGTGTTGAGATAGGCAAGAAAGCTGGAGTAGAGGAACTAACGCCGCACGTTTTACGGCACACTTACTGCCATGATTCGGTATCCAAGGGCATTCCGCTGCATATAGTTCAAAAGATGGCTGGACATGCAAAGCTGGACACAACCCTGTTGTACACTCAGCCAAGCCAGGAAGAGCTCCAGGCTGAGGTAGAAAAACTCAACTTTACTTAAAAGGCTACTATACAGCCTTTTTTCTTTTTGGTATGGTACTTAGCGCAGAGTTCTGGCGGATCTAAAGATTACCAGAGGCATCCCCAGTGTACCCGGTGCGCCGTGTCGAAGAATGTCGAAGAATCAACCACGAAAATCGAAATCGCAAAAACGCAATCACCCTCCCGCTGAATTTTTCCCCATTTTTCCTATGCAGTCGGGGAAATTTTTTCCGGCCCAATTTTCAACGCCCTAATGGAGGTGGCGGTCATGGCGGATGAAGAAAATAGAGTAACGGAAGCGGACTTAGAGGATGAGGATTTTACGACCTGCATCCAGATTGACCAAACCCTGAGGGCAGTGGCAGTGGAAAACGAGGCAAAGAACACTGCCGTAGTCCAGCGCCGGATCAGAACGTACCTTTCCTCCGAGATACCAGTCAGGCCTTGTAGGGTAGACTGCCCGCACCGAGACAGATGCAAAGACTTTCTTAACAGCCGTGTCAAAGATGGGGAGCTTTGCCGGCCGGAGCTCAGGCAGATCAAGAAATGGCAAGCTGCTTTCCGCAAAGGTGATCTTGAGTCACTGAAAGACGACGTCGGCACTGTGGCCGGCTCCATGGCCGTCCAGGTAAGCCGCCTCCTGGAATCTGTTATTGCTGATGGAGTGGTTGTCGAAAGTGAGAAGGTCACCAACAGCGGTATCCGATATACCGAGAAGGTTGCCCACCCGGCACTCCGGGAGGCGGCCAACATCATGAAGACCCTGGGAATTGACCTGGGGTCTTTCTTGATGACACCGAAGTCCCAAAAAGATAACCCGCCGGCTGTCCAGGTAAATGTAGGTGTTTCATTTGACGAAGTAAGTGATCGGTTTGTCGCCCGTTATAGTAACCGATTACCAAAGGGTGAAACTGGATGAGCCGAGGTCCGACAATCATCACCCAAAAGCCTATCACTCCTGAAGTCTTAACTGAAGCGTTAGCCACTGAAGCCGGGTACCTGGAACTTTTGACAAACCCCGCAATCGAATTTGATGATTACCAGCGCGATTTTCTGGAGTCCAACGACCGCTTTCAGATTTGGTTGAAAGGGCGTCAGCTGGGCTTTTCATTTGTTTCTGCTGCCAGAGCTCTGGCAAGATCGCAAAACCTGGATGATTACACCTGCATTATCGCCTCCTACAAGCTGGATGACTCAAAGGAGAAAATCCGCTATGCAAAGCAGCTCTATGATTCTCTTCCGGATAATTATAAAAAGCGGAAACTCGTAGACAATACGACTTCGCTTGAGTTTATATCAAGGTCCGGCCGGGAATCCACAGGAACGAGGATTATCGCGCAAGGCAAAGGGCCAATCCGTGGTAAAGGCGGCAAATTTGTTGATGTAATTCTAGATGAATTCGCTTTTTTTGGCATATGGGATGGTCCAGTTTATACTTCGACCGTCCCAATCTTTACCCGGGTACAACACGGTTCACTCACTATAATCAGTACCCCGCTTGGTAAGGCTGGGAAGTTCTACGAGATATGGGATGGCGTGCGAAAGTATAAAAGCTATAAGCGCAGGACTATTTACTGGTGGGATTTCTCACTGCTCTGCAAAGATGTCCCCCGGGCCCGCAGGGAAGCATTAAGTATGCATACCCTGCAGCGGGTTGAAGAGTTCGGCACGGAGCAGCTGCACGAGTTGTTTAACGCCTTAGACCTGGAGAGCTTTCAGCAGGAGTTTGAATGTGCCTTTATCGATGACTCTACATCGTATTTCCCCTTGCAGATGGTTTACGAGTGTGTCATGAACGATGAGGCGCCAGAAGGTGAGCAATCGGAGCAAGACCGGTTGATGGCCAGTGGGTTCCAAGAGCTCCGGAACAAGACTATCGGCAGGCTTGGCGGGGGTTATGACGTCGGCCGGCGCAAAGATGCCTCAGAGCTGATGACTTTGGATGAGACTGAAACTGCCAAAATTATGAGGCTCATGGCATCTTATAAGCAATCGGACTTTGATTTGCAGGAACGTGAGCTCAATCGTTTCATGGAAATCTCCAAGCCGGTCCGGTTCTGCATTGATGAAACCGGCCTGGGCATGAACATGGCTGAGAACCTCCGGAAGAAGTACGGCGGACAGGTTGAGCCGATATCTTTCACTAATGCCAACAAGGAATCGATGGCCATAGCACTCCACAAGGACTTTGAAAAAGGCCGCGGGGGAATTCTTATTCCGAATGACCGGGACCTGATAAGCCAAATCGTTGCCATTAAGCGAGATGTAACTGCAACTGGGGCCTTCCGCTATTCGGTTGAGCGTAACGAGAAGCATCACGGGGATAAGTTCTGGGGACTCGCCCTGGCAGACTGGGCCCTGGAAGTCAAACGCTCATCGGTGATAATGGAGTCTGCCAAAACGTCTTACGAGGATATCCTTCAGGAGGATTACTACGATGGGTTCTTTTAATTGGCGCCCCTGGCGCTGGACGATTGACAAGCTGAGCCAGAGAGTAAAAGCGCTGGAGGGTGTCTATGACGTTATGCCGGAGTATGCGGCCCCGGGCCGGTACCTGCTGCACGTCTGGGCAGTTATGCTGGACGATTTAGAGCCGAGGATCCGGGGGGCAGTGAGGAAAAGGCCCAGGGGAATTAAGATCGATGTTTTGCTTTACAGGAGGGAGATCGGATGAAAACAGTTGTCGGCAGCATCATCCGCAACCGCGCCTGGGTTCTTCCGGACTACCTCAAAGCCTTGTGGAGCATGCGGGTATCAGATCAAGTAAGTTATCTCTTCCTGGAAAACGACAGCGAAGATGAAACCTTGAAGCTGTTGCAGCGGTTCAAGCGCAATAAGAGTGCAATGAGGCCTATTACTGTTAAGTCTATAACGACCGGCGTTCCCGGGTGGGATCATCACCGGTACAATTACTCCAACCTGGCAAGCATCCGCAATCAGCTCCTGGAGATGTTTCTCGAAACGGATGCTGATTTTTTCATGTCCGTGGACAGTGATGTGATCGTACAGCCTGACACCTTCGAGCGGCTGCTGGAGACTCATCAGCGGACCGCAGGGGTTGTTGGTGCTCCGGTCTGCAATATCGCCGACGCCTCGCTGGACGGACATACGCCGGGCAACTTTATGGTGTTTGAACGCGGCGTGCTGCAACATCCGGCACATTATCCGCTGGCGGGGGAGTATGAGGTTGATTTGACTGGAGCAGTTTACCTTATCCCGCGCTGGGTGGTTGAACAGGGCGCACGCTATGGGGAAGATCCGTTGGGAGAGGATATTCCGTTTTGTGCTGCTGTTAAAGCCGCGGGGTGTAGGATCTATGTGAACCTGGATGCCCAGTGTGAGCATCGCATGGTTAAGGAGGGGTAGGGCAGTGGATAAGTACCGCAAGAAAGCTATCATTGAAGTTGTTGAAGAAACTCCAGACGGTTTTCGGGTACAAAACGAAGGTCATCCTGAAGACCAATGGGTAATTCCTCGCTATACGTTTGAGGAGACGTATGAACCAGTTCAAAACACTAGGTCTTTATGTTCAGTAGACGTCAGAATAACCGATTTGGAGTTTTTCCAAAGGCTGATCAAACTGGTATCCAAAATTCGTGACGATGAAAGATTACCTGGGGAAATGGCCGAGTACATTACTGCGGAACTTACGGCTATTATGGTCCAGGACAAATAATCTGCAATCGGTACGGTTAAGGAGGTGATCTAGCGTGTGGCAAACCTGCTAACAAAACTCTTTGAGAAGTTTTCAAATATCCTGCCAGAAAACGCAACCAGGACAGCCAAAGATGATCCGGGCCTAACGATTAAGACTTCTCCGCTTTTATGGCCCTATGAAATCTTTGTGTTGGAATGGGAACGCCGGACCCTGCTGCGGGATCTTGACCTGCTGGTAAGACGTGACAGCCGGCTTGACCGTGCCAACTACGTGATGGCCAATGCTGCAACCCGGGGCGGTATCACCGTAACTGCTGGCAGCAGCCGTAATACCAGAATTCAAAAAGCTGCGCAGAACATCTTGGACAAACTTCTCAAAGATACAAAACTTAATGCCCACCTGCCAGCCTGGGCCCGGACGGTATTGAGGGACGGGGACATTTTCTTAAACATCATCCCCGAGATGGACCCGTCCGGTACCACAGCGCACATCACCCGCATTAAGAACCTGCCGGCCATCAGCATGGAGCGCCTGGATGATATGACCGACAGTTTTCCGGATCTGAAAAGGGCCTTTCTCCAGATTGATCCAATAACCCGGCAGGAGATCCAGGGCTTCCCGTTGTGGTCTATTAACCATATTCGCTGGAAATACGAGCCTGGGGAGCGTTATGGGCGCAGCCAGTACTACTCCGGCCGGCAGATGTGGCACAAGCTGCAAATGACCGAGGAGGACATGGTGGTACGCCGCAGAACGCGGGCCGTGCAGCGCCGGGTGCATATCGTTGGTAATAAGGACAATCCGGGAACGGACATTGAGCTCAAAAAGTATCAAAGTGACAACAAACTGGATGATCCTAAGAATGCCCGCATTACCGCTGACTATTTCATCAACGGCCTGGGTGATGTCAAAAACCTGGAAGGGGACGCACATCTTGACCATATCAAGGACGTAGAGTACCTGCTGGAAAATGCCATGATCGGCACGGGGGTACCGCTGCACATCCTGGGCTTTGGCCGTAACGTCAACCGTGACGTGGTTGAGGACCAAAAACGGACCTACAAAGAAGACGTCAAGGGCATCCAGGACCTGCTGGAGCACGGGGATCCTGGGTCATTCAGCGGCATCCGGGCGGTCTTTAACATGGCGCTGGCACTGGGTGGCTTGAATCCTGAGGATGTTACAATCAACATCGGTTGGGCGCAGCTAGAAGACGAGACCCTTGGCGGCATGACTGATAACGTTATTAAACTTAGGGCAGCACAACCAAAACCACTTATCACGGCTAAGCGGGGGCTGATGCTATTAGCCTCTCACTTAGAGCTTGATAACGAACAGGCCATAGATGACGAGTTGGATGCCATTGAGAAAGAGGTTGCATCAGATAAAGCGGCCCAGGCCGTCGAAGCTACTAACGTCAATCCGGAAAAACCCACACCAACGAATCTCGGCCGGGGCACATTGGCGGCAGCAGGCAGAGCAGCTTTGGACAGCGCGGGCGCCGGTAAAAGTCTAAAAAAGTCTAATCCCCTCCGGTCAGACAAAATGTCCAAGCTGGAATCTGATTTGGCAGGGAAATTAAAGGACTCCTTTGCGGCTATTGCCCAGAAACTTACTTCTGAGAAATTTGTTAAAGGGATTGCCCATCTTACCGGTCAGAGCGCAGGCACTGAAAAAGTGAGCGATTGGCAAAAAAAGCAGGCTGAAGTGCAGCTGGATGACAGCAGCATAAACGCCAACAGCGCTCACGTGGACTTGGTTAAAAGCTATGTGCTTGGTCAATTCCTGGCAGCATGGGGCACTGAAGAGGATACACTATCGGACATGCTGCTTGCCGGGTATCAGCAGTCTATTAGCCTAGCAGCTGACATGCTACACAAAGACATCCGGGCGAGTATCAACTTTAATTTGGTCAGTAAAGACGTTCAAAACATTCTTTTGGGTGAGGTCCGGTATCGGCTGAAGGGGATGCAGGAGACCACGCAGACGGATCTCATGAAGGCGGTCAAGGATGCTTATACCAACGGGGATGCTGTGGCTGGCTATATTGCACGAATGCAGGATGTCGTCAAAGTCCCGGAGTGGCGCCTTAACATGATTTCTCGCACGGAAATGGCCTATGCCTTCAATACGGCGAACCTGAAATACCAGACCATGGCGGGGTATACAAAATTTAAGTGGGAGGCCGTGGTAGACAGCCGGACGTGCCATCCGTGCCTGGATCGTAACGGGAATGTATATGACATAGCGGATGTTGACGCGCCGCCCTTACATCCCCGTTGCCGCTGTATTTTAAGCCCGGTCGAATAGAACAAAATCATTGAAAGGCGGTGGTGCACATTGTAGTAGCACCATTTTTGTTTTACCTAAATCCAGTGAAAGGAGCGATTAAATGGCTAAGTTAGACGCCGCAGAACGCGATAATTTATCCAAGGATCAGTTCGCACTGCCGGACAAGAAAATGTTCCCGATTCACGATAAAACACACATCAAGATGGCGTGGGACATGGTTGACAGAGCAAAAGGACTAACGGATGCCCAGCGTAAAACTGCACGGAAAAACATCCTGGCAGCGGCTAAAAAAGAGGGCGTTGATACCAGTAAGTGGGGCAAGGAAGCGGTCAAAGATGAAATGATTGTTCAGCCGGAAGTCCTGCTGGATTCAGCCAAAGAGGGCGATTCCGAGAAGTTACCAACAGGGGTGTTGATGCGGATCCGGAACAAAGGCACACGTGTTAATACTGTGAATTCCAATTTGCGCATGTACCCGGCTTCTGTAGTTTTGGATGCTATCCAGGAATCAAATGAAAATCTGGTTAAAACAGGGAAGATGGTCGGCGAAAGCCCGCACCCCCAAGAGTATATGAACCTTGAGGGAGAATGGCGATTTAAAACGTCCCTGGATAATACCGTCTCGCGCACTGTGAACCAATTTATCAGTGATGACGGCTGGGTTTGTTTTGATGACGATATCCTCGACACTCCTAAGGGGCGTATCCTTGCAACTCTGGCCCGTGCCGGAGTTTCGGTTGGAGTGAGTCTCCGGGCTATCAACAAATCTGTGCGCAAGGTGATTAACGATGCCCAGGTTGCTGTTGCAACCCAGATGCGGTTCAAAGCTTGGGACTATGTCATGAATCCAGCCACAGAGGGTGCGGGTACGTCAGAAATCCTTATTACGGACAGCCAAATGGAAGTAGTCATGGATGGCATAAGCTTTAATGATCCTGTTTGTCCGTTAGACGGTACACTACTGGTGCCCGTTGATCCGGACGAAGACGACGATGTAGATTTTTGGGCTTGCCCCAAATGTCAAAGTCGTTACGATGTCTACCATGGCGTTCAGGTGACCACATCAAGTAACCAGAATCTCTATCGCCGGTGGGATTCTCCGAAACATGGAGCTGACAAAGCAGTTAAAGAGCCTCCGGGAGGCAAAGCGCAGCCCGGGATGGACAGCCAAAATAATTCAGAGGGGGAAAACGAATTGGATCCGAAAGTAATCGAAGAAATGATCGCTAACGCGAACAAACCTTTTCAAGCAATGCTGGATGCTCAGCAACAAGCGCAAGAAGCAGCCCAAAAGCAGGCTGAAGCTAAGGCGTTTCTCGATACCAAGATGGAAGAACTGAAAGCCAAGCATTCCGTCCCGGTACTGGATGCCATTAAAAAAGCCGTAGGCGAACCTAAGACCAAGGAACAGGCCGAAATCGTCCTGGATAGTGTTCTCGACATGGCCGGACAAGTTTCTGCCAATGAATTTCTGCAAGCGTTAGGCTTTACGGCCGGCAATTCACCCGCTGGTCAGCAACGGGTACAGGTTGCCAATGAACCCAAGCCCTGGCAGGCAGTCGTTGACGGCATGATGGCAGAAATGGAGCGCATCGATGCTGAGAAAGGATTTATTCCGGATCCAGAATTGAGGAAGTACAACAAGGCTCTCCTGGATAAAGTCATCAACAAGTTCGAGCAAAAAGATGTTGGATATGTAGCCATGAAGGATTCTGCAGAAAAGGTGCAGGCCCTTTTGGACAGCGGTGCATCAATTACCACTGCGCAGCTGCTTAATCAGCCTACGATCCAGGAAGTTATCCTGCTGCAAAAATTCCAAGACACCGAAGCTACCCAGTTCATGATGACCGATGTGTTCGAAGGTTCGGAATGGCGTATTCCGTCTGAGACTTTCCAGGGTACGGTTGCCATTGACCCGGCCACGCTGCTCTATGACATTATTGTTGCCGAGAACAGTGCGATTCCGGAGTCCAAAATTGACGTGATCTGGGCCTCCTTCACTCCGAAACCTCGCCGGAATGCAATCAGCCTGACCACGGATGTCATTCGTGCCATGGAAACCGGTCCACTCAAATACAATGCGCCTGCCCGGGCCATCTACCACATCGGCAAAGAAGCTGCACGCCGTATTGATTTGTATTCGTATTGGGATATGGCCCTCACCGCGGACGAATACAATCCGCTGGTTGTTGCCAATGAAAGTGTAACCGTGACTGCTGTTAGTAACGGGACCAACGTAGCTTTCCATGGGCAATTGCAGCTTGGTGGCCAGGCTGGGGCTGCTGTTCCTGCTTACGGTGCTAACTTTAAGTTTGCGCTGGCCGGTTCCACGCCCATCGTCCGTCCGCGTACCAAGCAGGTCATCACTGCCAACGGTTCTGTACAAACCAGCACCACTAATGGCATTACCTGTACGGTTGGCGGGACTGCTCTGACGATTGGTGGTCTCGATGCAAACGGCAACATTGTAGGTACCGGTGCACAGTTCGCGATCAATTTCGAGACCGGTGATATTTACTTCATTACGGGTCTCGGTATCACCCTGGGCGCTACACCGGTTTACCCGGTAATCAGCTACAGTGCCAGCACCAACTATGATCTGTGGCATACCACCATGGGTACCGGCTACACCAAAGAGGAAGACTGGAACAATACCCTGTTGATGCAGCTGTCAGCCACTGCAGCTATTATGGGATCCAGCCCCCGGTTTAACCCGGCTAACCTGGCGCTGTTCAGTCTGAACAGTTCCCTCTATGTCCGGAATGCCCAAATGTTCTACAAGCTGGCGCAGCCCCCTGCTACGAGCTTGACGCCTACCCGGAACTACTTCGGTGTAAGGGATGAGCTGAACCTGTTCAAGCTGAACGCACCCTGGGTTCTTGGGGACAACCGGATTCTGCTGACCCAGAAGAACGCAACCCGGTACGGAATTCAGACTCCGTACAAAATTGAAGGGCCTGTAACCAAACAGGATCCCACAACCGGAAACCTCCTGCCGGTCAAAGCCTGGTACGGTGAAGAGTTCAGCGCTATTGTAACCCCGCAAGTGCTGGATGCTAACGGTAATGTGATTAATCCTGTTAGCCGCACCATCAGGCTTGTAGCTTAGTTGACTGATTAGAGAGAGGCTGCCTTTTGGTGGCCTCTCTAGTCTTTGAAAGGAGGGGGAATCTTGGTTCATCGAATGTTGAGTAATGCTTCGGGTAAGCCAATGAAACATCCTACCACTGGACAAGTTATTATGCCGGGGCAATTATACGCTGAACCGGATGAGAAAACGGCTAAAGAACAGGAAGTTATGCTTAAGACAGCCCAAAAGCTAGCAAAAGCCGCTACTAAGAAGCAAAAAGAGGATTCTGAAGCGCAAACTGGTGGCGAAGAATCTTCAGATGACGGGAATGCTGGCGGTGAAAAATCTGACGGTGAGGCATCTGGTGGTGATCATTAATGACCATTACGGACCTGATAACTGAGTTCCGAATTCAAATCCGTGACAATGGTACTACCCAGGCCCTTACGGATCCAGAGGTAACACAATTCATTACGGATGGATTGAGGACATACTCTAAATACCGTCCACGCAAGCGCCCGACAACGATTAATGTTTTAGCTGGGCAATCTACCTATGCGCTGCCGGCTGACTGGATGGATCGGGATTATGAAAGCTTTGATGCTGCCATTAATCCTCCTGTGCCCATAAGTCCCATGACAGCCATGACCATGTCACCCTTTACTCTTTTGTCAGCGGCCCAGCTCATTGCAAAACCTTTGGCGGCTTACGAGCAGGATGTGCAGTACGATTTTTATCCGAGTGATCTACAGCTTATCATTACCCCGGTACCCCAGATGGCGTATACCCTGACTTTTGATTATTTTGCCTGCCATGCTGCCGATACCAACAGCTGTACGGTACCAGTGTTCGACGTAGACAATGCCCTTTTGCCCGGGATCGTCAAGGCACTAAGGTCCATTGCCACGGACTACAGTGTCAAGCTGCAGCTCTACAAGATGGGTAACAACATCGAAGTCGATGACCGGACAGTAGCCAAAAATTTGCAAAACCGGGCTGACGAACTGAACAAGCAGTTCGAGCGGGACATTGTCAAGCGGCCTATTGGCAATGCGGGGTGATGATATGGCTTTAGGGGACAACCGGTATAACATTACTCCACGCTTTACCGGCGCATTCAACGACAACGCAATCCAAGTGCCGGTGACGCACTCCCAGGCTGACGAAGCGGTTCCCAGGGACAAGTTCGGACGCCCGACACAAGCTTTAACGCCGGTAACAATCGGTATTGTGATAAGTAAGGCTGAGGTGGACATTACACCAGTAGCCGCAGGCGGCAAGCCGAAAGAAGTATTGGAGTTCTTTGCTTTGCCGGGTACGATTGGCGAAAACGATGAACTAACCTGGAATGGGCATGTGTTCCGGACGAGTTCAGCATGGCCGTTTGGACTTGGCAGTCTGCAACAACTGATATTCTGCAAGGCTGAAAGGGAGGTGGATCTGTAATGCGGCAAATTACGTTTTCGGGGCTCATGGCAAAGATGGTAGCAATGCCGGAGAAAATCGAAGCAGGAGTGGCCATAGGTTTAACCAAATGCGCTGTAGAAGTCCAAAAGACAGCGGTGGCAAAGTTTGGGGAATATCAGCCTGCGGTGGGTCCTTACCCTGAATGGCAGCTGCTTACTCTGGATACACTGCACAAGAAAATGGACTTAGCTGGAGCAAACGGCCCTGATCCCCTCATCGGCCATTATCCTCCAGGGGAACAGAACTCCATCTATCCTGTGCCATTGAAGCAGTCCATTACTATGGAAGTTGATGAAGCAGCGATGATAGCGCAGGTTGGAACAAATGATCCTGTGGGTGAATGGCAGGAATTTGGTACCACCCGCGGCATTCCGCCCCGTCCGTTCTTGCGCCCGGCTTTGTACGAGAAGGAGGATTTTATTAAGAAAACTCTTGATGAGGCCATCGGTTTAGCGCTCTTTTCCAAGTTTTAAGGGGGAATATTTATGATCCCCAATGACCCGATTCTCACGACAGACCCTTGGGATGCTGTTTGTACAGCACTTTCCACTCAGTTAATGAGCCTTGTGCCAACCCTCAAATACGCGGCCCAAGGGTGGCCGGATCCAAAGTGGTTCGAAGATACTGGGATAAATTTTCCCAGCGTCTTTTTTACTAAAGTCAGCGAAAAAGCAACCAATACAACCAGCCGAAACATTATTTACGCTTCCAACAGCAATGCCGTCTACTTCGAAACAAAAAAGATGAAGTATCTCCTCCAAATCAGTTTATTTACTACAGACCCGCAACAGCGTTTGGATATCGGTTGGGCAATTAAGCAATTCCTTATAAACCAAATCCAGCTCCAAATAAACGCTGTGGATACGGCGCGTTTTAATTTTACAGGCAATGACCGGATGCCGGAGGGTCGTGATAATTTCTACCAGCGCAACATTGATTTTGAAGTGACGGCCAGGGTCCTTGATGGTCAAACGGCCTACAAAGTGACAACCCTGAATCCGACCACCCAAACCTCATAGAAAGGATGTGGCAGAATGCCAATTGTTCAAAGCATATCGGGGCAAGTGCTTGATGATGTGTATGTCATTGAAACGCAGAGCCCTCCCAACATTCAGGGCGTTCAAACCGGTATAGTCAAAATGGCAGGTGATTTCACCAAAGGCATTCCCGGAGCTGTCTATTCGATTAGTGACTATGCCACTGGCGTGCGGTTGCTTGGGCCCTCGACGTCCGCGGTAAACGGACCGCTAAATCTCCAGGCCTTGATCAACCAAAAGGCTGGAGGTCTGCAGGTTGTGCCGGTATTCGGTACCACTGCCGCAAGTGCCAAGGTAACACTCCAAGACAGCCAAACTACACCAGGTAACGTGCTGGTATTAACCGCTGCCCAAGTTCACCCACAAACAGGGTTGGTTACGGCCCTGCTTGGCACCGATGCCAACAGCATGATTGCCACGGTGGCCAATGTCACCGGCTCAACCTTTGACCTCACCCTCCAGTACGGAAACGTAGTGGAGACCTACAAAGCACTCACTATTGCTGGCATGGTTAGCGCCATTAACGCGGCCAGCCAGATTGCGATAGCTAGCCTGCCTGCTACCCCGAGCAGCAATCTCCCGAAAGTTGGTACTTTTAGCTTTGCAGGCGGATCGAACGGTACACCGGGAGATGCTGATTTTATCGGCACCATTGATGGCAGCGGCAACCGTACCGGACTGAAGGCCCTGGAGCCGATTACTGGCAACTTTGTGTTTGTGGCCAACCAGTATAGTACGGCCATAAACGCTGCAGTAGCTGTACACGCTAACAGCTTTAACTGCGTAGGCCTGGTCTGCTTGGCTCCCGGAAGCACGGTATCGGCTCTTACAGCAGGGAATACCTACGCCCAGGACAATGTAGCCTTCTGTGAGGGCTGGCGGGTTATGTATGATGCCGATACGAAGAGCAATCGAAACATTGCCCCTACAGCCCTGGTAGCCGGGATGGCAGCTCAGCTTGCCTGGTACAAGTCCTGGGGCAACAAGGCTATTTACGGTACTTTGGGCGCTGTTACTCCCCGGAGCCCGCAAGACCTGGCGACGCTGCAGCAAGCAGGCGTGCTCTGTGTGACTGACAATATCCCGCGGGGGGTAGTGGGCACACGGTCAGGAGTGGCGTCAAACGGCTCCGATATTTATGTGCGTCGGTCGCGCTATTTTCTGGAACAGTCTGTCATGACTGCCATGGGCTGGGCAGTGGATGAAATGCAGTCCAGCTTGGCTAACGACCCGCTGCGTACCGATGTGAAAGGAAGTATTGATGCCTTCCTTTCGCCACTGGCTAGCCCGTCCGATCCAAAGAACAAGCAAATTGACAGTTTTTTGACCATTTGTGACCTTACCAACAATGCTCCGGCCCAAATTGCAGCCGGACAGTTGAGCGTAAATGTCAAAGTGCGGCTGCTGGGCGCTGCCAAACAGGTTGTCATCAATGCCGACATCAGCCAGGGTACTATTACTACAAGCAGTCAGGCTGCCTAATCAGGAGGTGAGTAACGGATGGGAAAAGACCGTGTATTAGGGTCTCAGGCAACCGTAGCTTTCTACGGGGCAAACGGACCGATGAATTTCGCCGAGACGGACAAGTTTGATTCCGAGCGTAAGTCTACCCAGAAGAAGTTTCAGCCCTTGGGCCAAGTGGGGGCCCGCACCCAGGATATCCCCGAGGACTGGGAGTTGTCGTTTGATGGTGCCGTGGTGGATCCATCCTATGATGACATTCTGGACCAGATTGAACAAGCCGGCCACGCCGGACAGCCCAATCTGCGCTTTCGTGTCACCGAAACGACCACCTATTATGACGGCACGGTAAAAGTCTGGGTTTATCCGGATACTGTCCTGTATGGCTTCAAAAAGGACGTTGCGTCTGCCAAGGACGAAATCAAGTGGTCATTCAAGGGGAATGCCCAAACCAGGATTGCAGGATAAGGAAGTGAATGAAGTTGGCTAAAGAAGAGGTGTCCTTTAACTCGCCTGATCTTGAACAAGGCATAGGTGACGATGAGGTTAAGCTTTCAGATGGGCGCATAGTAAAAATGCGTGAAACGAATGGGGCTGACGAGGCGGCTGTGGTACAGATCTTAGGTGACCATGTTTCGTTGCAAGGGGCCGGGGCCCAGGTCCTCGTTCAGGCCAATACTTTGAAGGCTATTGTCTCGATTGATGGAGCAGCCCCTCCGATTTTCCGCTCGTACAATGACTACAAAGCTTTTGCCCGTCAATTCAAGACCAAGGACCTGAACAAGCTGGTACGTAAGTACACGCAGATGAACATGGAACTGGATCCTGATAACCCTTTAGCCTGATCCACAATTGTGAGGGGCGAGTGAAGGCGCTCATCATGACCCCTTCCTTTGTGCAGGCCGTTTCGG
The DNA here is from genome assembly GCA_021811155.1 of Bacillota bacterium. Lineage (GTDB taxonomy): Bacteria > Bacillota > Desulfitobacteriia > Desulfitobacteriales > JAJXUE01 > JAJZPO01. The sequence goes on from JAJZPO010000042.1 coordinate 20,937, forward strand.
TGTCGTATGAATCAATGGCGTTTGACGAAGTGATGCGCTTGCCCAGCAGTCAACGGATTGCCATGTTAAGGATTAGAGAAATGATTAAACAAGAGCTGGACAAAGCAGCCAAGTGACCTGCTTAGAACTCGAGCCACTTTCATTTTTGAGAGTGGTTTTGTTGTGAGCAGGGACGGAGAGGAGGGAGAATCATGCTTGAACAGGCCTTTGAAGTTGCTGTAATAATCTCAGCTATTGACCGGTTCACGGCTCCGGCCCGGCTCATGGCCCAGCAGATGGGGCTTTTGGGGCAACAATCTGAGGCGCTCCAGAAAAAGCTTGCCGGGCTAAAAAACATGGCTTTTGTTGGTGGTGCAATGACCCTGGCTGGAGCAGTAATGGCCAAAGGCCTGGTGGGTGCGGCTGATGCCGCTGGGAATCTGGAAACATCGCTGATGGGAGTTAAAGCAGCCCTCAAGCTCAACAATGATGAATATCAAAAGACAATAAATCTGGCCCAAAATGTCGGGATTCCAACCATATTTTCAGCGCAAGATGTTGGCGGCATCATGCAGGCCATGGGAACAGCTGGACTGAACAAGCAGCAGGTATTGGATCCTAACATCCTAAAAGAATATGTGAACTTCGCTGACGTCCAGGCTCAGATAAAGAAAGAAAATGCTCCGGATGTTGTGTCGGCAGCCGTCAAAATGGCGCATCAATACCAGCTGTATAGCTCTGAAGAGATAAAGCCGTTTCTGAATGAGTTGAACGGAGCACTTCTTCATACCAATGGAACAGCCAGTGAGTTTGCGACAACGTTCAAATATATTTCCCAGCAGGCGAAGATTCAAGGCATGAGTGCACAGGATACTTTGGACGTAACTGCGTGGCTGGATCGAATGGGCCTGGGGAACGGCCGAGGCGGTACGAATTTTGCTGATTTCCTCAAACGCAGCATATATCATTCTTCCGGCAAAAAAGCGGATGCGGCCATGGTTGCTGCGGGCTTTGTTAAAGATGGACACTCGGTCTTTGAAGATGCCAAAGGCAATTTTGTTGGCATTCCTAAGGCGGTTCAAATCATGCAGGATTTTGCGAAAAGGTTTGGCAACAACGCCAATCTTATGAGTCCTTTGCTGCAGAGCATCTTTGGGACACAAGGTGCCAGGGTAGCGCAATTAATGACTACGGGAGGAGCAGCTGACCAGTACACCAATGTACGGCAACAGATTGCCGGAACTGAAACAGTCAATCAAACTCAGGAAGGTTTGAATAATACCTGGCAAGGAAAGGTTAAGCAGCTCAAGACAACCCTCGAAGATATAAAGACAACCTTTGGCTTTAGCGTCAGAGCAGCACTGATGCCGCTGTTGTCTGGGTTAGATGATATTTTGGCAAGGGTGCTTAAGTTTGCCCAGGCTCATCCTACCATAATGAAGTTTGTCGCAGGCTTTGCTACTCTTGCTACAGCAGCACTTCTGGTAGTGGGGCCAATAATGTTACTCGCTGGGGTCTTAGGTTACTTAGCCAGTTCGGGAATGATAGCTGCAGGTTTCAGCCTGATTGGCAGCGCATTAGCAACGGTCTTGCCGATAATTTTGGGCTTCGTCGCTGTGGGGTTCTTGCTATACAAAGCCTGGCAAACCGACTTTGGCGGGATACGAGAAAAAGCAGCCGCGGTTTTCAACTGGCTGAAAACTGAAGTTCCGATAGTTGTCGCCAAGTTTGTCCAGTACTGGGATATGGCCAAAACAAGGGCTGCAGCTATCTGGACCGGTATTGTTGCAGTAGTCACAAAAGTATGGAAAACTGTCGGTCCAGTTATTACAGCTGCAGCAAAATCAATTTGGGGTACGGTTAGGTCGGCATTTACGCAAGTAGCTACGTTCATCAGAGCTATATGGCCCCCGCTTTGGAAGATTGTCAGCTTTGCTGTCGTGAGTTACCTTGCAGGTGCCTGGGTAGTAATCAAAACTGTGGCCAATCTTATATGGGCAACGCTTAAGTATGTTTGGATACTGATTTCAACAGATGTGAAGGTGGCCTGGACCCTGATTAAGGACACTATCCAGGTTGTCTGGGATTTGATATCCGGCATTATAACAATTGGCCTCAAGCTCTTAACCGGGGATTGGTCTGGAGCCTGGGAGGCGGTTAAGAATACAGCTGCAAGCCTGTGGAAAGATATAAGGACACTGTTTGTGGATTTCTGGAACGGGCTGGGCCAGCTGTTTTCCACCGGCATTACTGCGACTGTTCAATGGGGCAAGGACATTGTCAACGGCATCTGGGAAGGCATTAAGGGCATGGGTTCGTGGATCTGGGATAGATTGACTGAGTGGGTAAAAGAGTTTGTCCCAGGCCCTATTAAGAAAGCACTTGGTATCAACTCCCCGTCCAAAGTCATGATGGAATTTGGCAAATACACTGCTCAAGGATTGGCACTGGGTATGACAGGTAACGCCAACTTGGTTAAGTTGGCAGCCAAGCACCTCAGCACGCAGGCCGCTCCGTCCATAGGTATTGGAACAGTAAGCGGCCTTAGTGCGGAGCAGCCCGGGGCCGGTATGGTTTATATTGCGCCTGGAGCGATCGTTGTTAATGCCGCGCCCGGCCAGTCTCCAGAAGATATAGCAGCGGCTGTGCTCAAGAAACTGGGTAGAAAAATCCGCAATCAGTCTTATGGGCGCCCGTCCCGCGTCGTATCTGTGTGGTAGGAGGTCGTTAGCATGTTGTCTCTCGGGAATGTGACATTTAACGTAGATGACCTCCCCGAAGAAATAAACCTGGGTGGCGAACAGGTTTTGGCTGTTCGCCAGTTCCCGGGTAGCGGCTTGGACGTGCAAGTCCTGGGCGCATTTGACGATGTGATCCAGCGGAGTGCAACATTTCTGTATGGCACAGCTCTTAGCAATTGCAAGACCCTGGATGCAATGCGTCAGCAGGGCGAGCCGGTGCAGTTGCAAGTGGGGCCTTTTACAAGGCCGGTCCTGGTAAAGAAGTTTACCTTCAAGTACCAAAATGATTACTCCATCCCGTACTCCATCGAACTCCAACCGCTGCTAAGTTATGGCTCAAATGTAACTGTTAATGGGTTACCTAACCCAACGCCGGTGACTATAACCCTTTCAGACACAACCTCTGGAGCTCCGGCAACCGGCACAGTGCAGGCATCTCCAGCAACGCCACCGCAGCCGCAGAAAATCCATATCGTGAAACGTGGTGAGACGTTGTGGAAGATAGCCATTATGTATAAGCGCCCGGGTACATCCTGGCCGCTTATTGCAAATGCTAACGGTATTAAGAACCCCAGGGCACTCCAGATTGGTACAAGGTTAGTGATTCCGTGGTGAGGAGATTGCCATGAGTAATGCGAAGAAATCTCGGGGAATAGTAGCTGTAAACGGGGTGCAGGTCAAGTTTACAAGCATATCGGTTGAGCAGAATGCGTTTTCGGCGGCAGACAGTTTTGAGATTGTGCTGCCGTATTTTATTCGTGACCAGCAGAGCGGCGAAACCATTTTGGCTAACGGTCCGGACTTTACGAGTGTGCTATTAACCCAGGATGTTATCCCGGTGAGCGCCTGGGTTGGCTATCCGGCAAACCCGCTTAACTACACGGTCAACGACTTGGCGCAAGTCATGGACGGCTACATGGACACCGCTCGCTGGGACTTTGACAAAACCGGTGAAATTGTCACTCTGAATGGCCGGAACATGGTCGGACCCCTAATTGATGCGAAAATAGTTGATAAGTTTCCTAACCTGACTTCCAGTGCAATTGCCATCAAATTTGCGCTGGAGCATGGCTTGACGCCGGTAGTAACACCTACGTCTACCCTGGCCGGGACCTATTATAACCAAAACAGTACGATCACCGGTAACAACAGCATGTCGGAGTGGGACCTGCTCCTGTTCTTGGCCCAGCAGGAGAATTTTATTGTGCGCGTTAAGGGACGCCAGCTGTTATTCGGACCCTACGGTACTGTCACAGGCTACGTGGACCAGACTCCAATCCCATTGACCTGGGGCCAGAACATAGAAACCCTGGAATTTGAGCGCTCGCCTCAGGCGGCAAAGGACATTGTGGTTAAGGTCATCAGCTACGACAGGAATTACAAGCACCGTATTGAGGAGACCGCGAAGAGCACCACCCAGTATGCGCAGCGTATCCTCAATCAGGCTGGCCAGCGTCAGCAATATGTAGAAACCTACACTATTCCAGGCCTTACCCGGGACCAGGCGCAGAAAAAAGCCATTGCTATCTGTAATGAGCTGTCCAGGAGCCAGATCATCGGCGAGGTTACCTGTGCCGGCGATCCCAACATGTCAATTGACCGCAAGATCCAAATACAAGGTGTCGGGCAAATCCTTTCAGATTACTACTATCTAAACAAAGTGACCCATCAATTTGATATGGATAACGGTTATGGAACTGATGCATCATTCAGCAACCAATTTCTGACGGATAGCTAGGAGGGGTTGGCATGTACATTGGCAAAGACGCACTTGAGCTTATTAAACATGCGGGTAAGCAGCAGTCGGAACAGCTTATGGTGGCAAGTACCGGTTGGATATCCTCTGTAGATCCGGTCAAGTACATGGCCAAGGTGATGCTGGAGCCCCTGGGCATCGAAACCGGCTGGTTGCCGATAGGTACTCTGTATGCCGGCAACGGCTTTGGCCTGGTTGTGCTCCCAGATGACGGTACGGAAGTAACCGTGATATTCGAGATGGGAAACGTGAATGTCGGCAAGATATTGCTCGTTAATTTTAATGATACCGACGCACCCCCAAGCGGATTGCAGCCCGGGGAAGCGTGGCTGGTACATAAATCCGGAAGCACGCTGAAGTTCCATGCAGACGGATCCGTTGATCTGACCCCCATTAGTACGCTAAACCTTGCCGGTGGCGGCGAGGGTGTGGCCAGGGTAGGGGATACGGTGCAGGTGAATGTCGGAGGAACCAATTATACTGGAACAATTACGGGTGGATCCGGCAAAGTAAAAGCGGGGTG
>JAJZPO010000043.1 GCA_021811155.1 Bacillota bacterium
AGTTCTGACGACACAGAAGATACTTACTAAAGGGGTTTCTAATGAAAAAAACAATTTTAGCATTTTTAGCAACATTAATATTTTTTAGTTTTTCGTTGATTTTGTTTTTGTTGATCTGCTTGCAGGAGAATATAATGAGTTTTAATTTTGATGTTTTTACTGTATCTATATTTTTAAATGAATTTTATAATACAGCGCTTATTTTCTTGGTGTGGGTATATCACGTATCTTCATGATGCAGACATTTGGTCTCAAATTAAAACATAAAAAGAATTAAAAATTTAAACTAGTTTTAGAAATATTGCAAATTAAATTAATGCAATTATAATTATATTTAATTACAGTTGGCGAAGGAGGAAGAGAAATGAAGGCAAATGAAAAGGGTACCAAAAAGTTAACTTTGCTCCCATTAATTTTAATGATCTTTACTTCTGTTTTTGGCTTTACGAATATGCCACGATCCTTTTACTTGATGGGTTATGGCGCCATCCCCTGGTATCTGATATCGGGCATTACTTTCTTTATTCCGTATGCATTTATGATGGCGGAATACGGCGCGGCCTTTAAACATGAAAAAGGCGGCATCTATTCCTGGATGGAACAATCAATCGGACCTAAATACGCGTTTATTGGTACCTTCATGTGGTATGCATCTTATGTGGTTTGGATGGTTAATGTTGCATCTGCGATCTGGATCCCGTTATCCAATTCCATCTTTGGCAGTGACATGACATCAACCTGGACATTATTCGGCTTAAGTTCAACCCAAACATTAGGTTTGTTGGGAATGGCCTGGATTATCGGTGTCACTTTTATCGCCTCCAAGGGCTTGGACAAAATTACTAAGGTAACATCTATCGGCGGTGCGGCTGTGGCCTTACTGAATATTGTGCTTTTGGTGGGCGCTTTGGTTATTCTCATAGCCAATCACGGACAACTGGCTCAACCTATTGTTTCTGCCCAATCCTTTATTCAGTCTCCTAATCACTCCTATCAGACTCCGATAGCAATGCTTTCCTTTATTGTCTTTGCTTTATTTGCCTATGGCGGTATAGAAGCTGTGGGTGGACTGGTTGACCAAACGGAAAAGGCCGAAGTGATCTTTCCCAAAGGAGTTACCATATCTGCCCTGATCATTGCAGTTGCCTATTCCCTTGGTATATTCCTGGTGGGTATCTTTATTAACTGGAATCATGTGTTGGCTGCGAAAAATGTCAACATGGCCAATGTTGCCTACGTTGTGATGAAAAACCTAGGCTATCAAATCGGTCACGGATTGGGCCTTGGTGAGGCAACTGCTTTAGTGATCGGGGCCTGGGTAGCCCGATTTGTCGGATTGTCTATGTTCCTGGCCTTGACTGGAGCTTTCTTCACCCTGATTTACGCTCCCTTGAAGCAAATGATTGAAGGTACACCTGCTGAGTTATGGCCTGGAAAGTTGGGCGAAGTGAGAAAAGGCATGCCCCTAAACGCCCTGTGGGTCCAATGCATTGCTGTTGTCGTCATGATCTTCCTGGTGTCATTCGGTGGACAGGCCGCGTCAGCTTTCTTTAATAAACTGGTGCTCATGACCAATGTAGCCATGACAGTACCCTATATGTTCATCACAGGAGCATTTGCCGCTTTTAAGAAAAAAACTAATATCAAAAAACCTTTTGAAATCTTTAAGAGTTATAAGTCTGCTTTGATAGCAACCATCATGGTAACTTTCACTGTTGGTTTTGCCAACTTCTTTACCATCATTCAACCGGCTACAGAAGGCGATCTGCAGTCAACGATCTGGATGATTGCCGGGCCACTGGTCTTTACTATTGCAGCTTTCTGGATGTACCACAGGTATGAAAAGAAGAAAGGTTTCACCCAGCTGCAGGAAAAACAAGCGGCTAAGTGAACCAGAGTAACGCTGTTCAAATGCTCTTCTGCGTTGATTCCAACGTCAGGAGAGCGTTGCTGTTTTCAAACAGATGTTGGACGTATGCCGGGTTAGTCAATCGGGTAGGAGTCCGCTCAAAGGATGGGTGGACTCCTACCCGATTCAGTTTTTGCGGGGTTACTCCAAATTCAGCCGTTTGCTTAAAATGAAATTGGTGATAGTGAAATAAGCACCACATAGGAGTCCGGTAAAAATGATTCCATAGCCAATCACCGCTAGCGTTACCGACTGCATGCCAGCAAAATTATCGGAGGTGATATGGATATTGGAAAAGAAGGCGAAACCGGGGACAAAGCTAATAAACATGAAAATGATCTGGGAAAGAGTATTGAGGACAATGAAGGCTCCAAAGGATGCCAACATCTTATGCTGGCTGAACAAGTGTCCAACGGCAATCGAGGCGTAAATGAGCAGAATGCTTGAAGCCAGGCTTACAAGGATGCCTATGACAGCCTCAACCGACAAAATGTATGCCGAAATGCCAAACTGGTCAAAGAACCGGTGATAAAATGTTGCTAATGCCTCGGTAATGTTAGCCACCGCTCCTTTGTCAAGAGCGATAATCAGGATTGAAATCAAGGCGACGAATCCACTTGCCACCATCCACAGCATAGACACCAGAAGCTTGCTGACAATATGCTGCCACTGCTTTACGGGTAATGTGAGCATCAAATAGCCCTCATCAGAAAGCAGGTTTTTATAAAAGCGTTGAATCATCATAATAAAGGTCATTGCGAACATTCCCACCATAATGATGACATAGACGGCCGCGCTGATCACCACGGGAGTATACCATTTCTGGGGGCCCACAATGTAGATGAATTTAGTGATTCCTGCGAACACCAGCAAAGAGAGGAAAAATGGCAGAAATATTCTCCCCGTGGCTTTTGTTTCGTACTTTAAGAGCTTGCCTAACATTTGAACACCTCCCTGAATAAGAGATCGACAGACTTGCCTTTTTCATCCCGTATGTCATCCACGGAAGAGGTCAACACCACCTGGCCGTGATTGATAAAAATCACGTAATCCAATATCTTCTCGATATCTGAAATGAGGTGGGTCGAGATAACAACCGTTGCATTTTCGTTGTAATTACTGAGAATAGTCTTAAGAATATAATCCCTGGCTGCCGGATCCACTCCGCCAATAGGCTCATCCAAGAGATAAAGCTCCGCTTCGCGGCTCATGACAAGAATGAGCTGTACCTTTTCCTTCGTACCCTTGGACATGGTTTTTAACCTGTCATTTGGGTTGATATTGAGTCTCTTAAGCATGTCGTAAGCCTTCTCCGGCTTAAAATTGTCATAGAAATCGGAGAACAACTCAATAATTTGGTGTACGCGCATCCAGTCATTCAAATAAGTCTTTTCCGGCAGGTAAGACACGATTTTCTTGGTCTCGATGCCCGGCTTTCTGCCTCCAATCAGAATATCTCCGCTGGTCGGGGTCAATAGTTCGTTTGCCAGCTTGATAATGGTGCTTTTGCCGCTGCCGTTAGGCCCCAAAAGTCCTACGATTTGCCCGCGCTCAATTTTTAGATTAACGGCAGATACAGCTAATTTGCTGCCGAATCTTTTTGTCAGGCCGCTGCATTCTAAAATAGCGCTCATTGCTTCATCTCCTTTACCATATCATTGATCAGGGTTAGAATCGCCTCTTGATCAAAGCCTAGCAACCGCATTTTTTCCAGGAGCTCCGAGATCTGCTCCTGAGCCAATTTGGTTTTTGCCAGTTCAACCATGCGCGCATCCTCCGTTATCGACCGACCGCTTGTGCGGTGCGTTATGATAAGTCCCTCTTCCTCTAACTTCGCCAAAGCCCTCTGCATGGTATTGGGATTGACCGCAGCCTCTTGCGCCATATCCCGTACCGAAGGCAGCCTTGACCCCAGGGGATAGGCTCCGGAAAATACCATCAGCTTAATTTGTTCCACCAGCTGGGTGTAGATGGGTCTGTCCGTTTTTAATTCCCATGGCATGGTATCACCTCTTGTACGCTGTATTATTGTATTAATAGGTTAATACAATAATACATAAACCACTAGATATTGTCAATAGGGGACTTGGCTGAAATTTCGAACGGCCCAAAATACCCCAAATGCATCAACGGTAATGGTATAGCAATAAACGAAGTACCTTGACAGTCGTGGTAACATGATGTATGCTGTATCTATGGAGGTGACACAATGGTCGATAATAAAGTATCCTCGGATTTACTCCGAGGACACACAGATACAATGATCTTAAAGCTGTTGATGAACGGCGATAAATATGGGTATGAAATATCGAAATTGATCCAGGCAAACTCCAAGAGTGAGTATGAACTTAAGGAGTCTACTATGTTTTCGAGCCTAAAGAGGCTGGAGAATGACGGCAATGTAACTTCCTATTGGGGGGATGAGACCCAGGGTGGAAGAAGGAGGTACTATAGGATAACCGAAAAAGGGAAAGGGACTTACTTTGACAACAAAAAAAATTGGGAGCACGCAAAGCGTATTCTGGACCAATTACTTTAAGAGAAAGGTGGCAACACCATGAACGACAAATTGATGAGATATTTAGACGGAGTATTTTCACCCTATGAGGACTCGCATAGGGTCAAGGAATTAAAAGAAGAGCTGTATGTTTATTTACAGGAGAAATTGAGCGATTTTAAAAATCAGGGGCATGATGATGAAACTGCTTATCGTCTGACCATCGATTCCATTGGAGATGTAAAGGAGATCATAGAAAGTATCTCTGCCAAGACCAAAGAACTCCAGCAGGTGATTAGACATGATTTATCGATGAATAACCTTCAGGATGCTGATTTAACGGGAGTTTCAGTACGCGAGGGGAAGTTTGATGCCAGTGCCCTAAAAGGCTCGGATTTCAGTACTTCTGGATTATCCAACAGTTCGTATAAATGCAGTGATTTAAAAAATGTGAGATTTGATGGCGCTGATCTTACCGGAGCAACTTTTAATATGTCTGACCTAGAAAATGTGAGATTCAATGGGGCTGATCTCACAGGAGCAAGCTTTAATATGTCTGACCTAAAAAATGCAAGTTTTGATGGCGCCAATCTTACCGAAGCAAAATTCAGTATGTCCAGCCTGGGAAATGCAAGCTTTAAGAACTGCATCCTGGATAACACGAAATTTAGCGTCTCGGATGTGTCCGGTATCTGTTTTGACAATTTAACACTCAATAATACGCTCTTTGACAAATCAAGCTTAACAGGGACATCTTTTAGAAATGCCGTTTTAAGAAATGTTTCTTTCAAAATTTCATTTAAAACCAAAAAGAGTATTAGCAAAGCGATTTTCGACGGTGCGACAATGGATAAGTTAACGTATGCAGTTTTGAAAGGCCTCAATGCAGACTTAACTAATGTCACAGTAATTTAGGGGGTGGGATCATGAGAAGAACTGATACAGCGATTTCCGTAAGTGCCCTTGCCAAGTCTTTTAAGAATGTGACAGTGCTGCGAAAAATTGATTTTACTGTACAAAAGGGCAGTATTTTTGCCCTACTGGGCTCAAATGGCTCGGGCAAGACCACAACGATTAAAATCCTCAGCACTTTACTCAAACCCAATCAGGGAAGCGCCCGGATTTGTGGCTTTGATGTCGTGCGTCAACCAGAGCGTGTGCGCGAGGCAATCAGCTTGACGGGTCAAAATGCAGCAGTGGACAATGTTTTGACTGGCAGAGAGAACCTGCGCCTGATCGGAAAGCTGCGACACCTGTCCGACGCCAACAAAGAGGTCGACGCGCTGCTGGAACGCTTTGATTTGCTGGAAGCCGCCGACCGGAGGGTCGCTACCTATTCAGGCGGCATGCGCAGGCGTCTCGACCTGGCCATGGGCTTGCTGGGAAATCCCTCCGTGGTATTTCTTGACGAGCCAACCACCGGATTGGACCCGCAAAGCCGCATCACCATGTGGAAAATAATCAAAGACCTGGCGCATTCAGGCATTACCGTGTTTTTGACCACCCAGTATCTGGATGAGGCAGATCAGCTTGCAGACCAGATTGCCATCCTCAACGAAGGAAGAATTGTGGCGCAAGGTACGCCGGCAGAGTTAAAAAAGCTGCTTCCCCACGGCCACATCGAAATCAGGTTTTTCAACGAACAGGAAGTGCAGTCAGCACGAGTTTTGCTGCAGGATTTCGACGCAGACCTGGACACTGAGAATCAGACGATTACTGTCAACACTGACGGAAGCATCAGGCAAATGTCGGATATTCTCAACCGTCTTGAAGACGCAGGGATTCCAGTTGCCGAATTTGCGCAAAAGCTGCCGACACTTGAGGATGCGTTCCTTACGATAATCAGTAAAAGGGAAAGGATGATGCCGAATGAAAATCCTCTCACAAATTAAGCGCAATTTCAGTGATACAGCGGTGATGAGCGGACGTGTGCTGCGACATGCCTTCCGCAGTATAGATACACTGATAACAGTGGTAGCCATGCCGATCGTGATGATGCTTCTGTTTGGCTATGTATTGGGCGGAGCAATGAACACCGGTTCCGTAAATTACCTCAATTACGTGGTGCCAGGTATCATTCTCTATGCCATCGCCAGCGGTACGGCCTATGCTGCCTTGCGTTTACACAACGATGTTTCAGCAGGGATTTTTGACCGTTTCCACTCCATGCCCATCTTAAAATCTTCTATATTAGGGGGACATGTGTTGACATCGCTGGTGTTCAACATGTTTTCAGCCGCGCTTGTCCTGCTCTTCGCCGTCTTGATTGGATTCCGTCCGGAGGCGGGGATCGCCGCATGGTTGCTTGTTGTGGGAATTATGCTGCTGTTTACGTTAACCATGACCTGGGTTTCGGTAACATTCGGTCTTTTGGCCAGCAGCGCCGAAGGGGCTGGAGTTTTCGCTTACCTTGTGCTTGTCCTGCTCTTTATCAGTTCCGCCTTTGCTCCGACAGAATCCATGCCTGGGATTGTCCGTGCCTTTGCCGAGCATCAGCCTATGACGCCGCTGATTGAAACCATGCGATCACTACTGCTAAATAAATCTGTTGGAAACAATGCTTTGCTTGCAGTTATCTGGTGCGTGGGTATTTGCATTGCTTTCTATATTGCCGCAACGCAAATTTACAAACATAAGACGGCATAAATCACGCCTAATTCTGTACAGTCTGTTTAGCATAAGTCTACGAAAACTTGACAAAGTAAATTAGTTAGCCGACCGGGTATCTACCGTGGTCGGCTTTTTTGAACGCGCTGGGAGTTGCACACGAAAGACATGGGCGTTTTCCGCAATCTGGAATTTGCAATATAATTTACCTCGTTTAGAATAACGTTTCCGATACAAGCTATAACTGACTGCGTTAGTTACAGCTTGGGAGGTGCGGCAGCGTAATCATATGAACAAACATGCAGTATGGCGAAATCTTTTCCTGGCTCTTCTGGTAACAATCGTTGCAGGTTCTCTTCTGGCTTGGTGGAGTTTTAGCAACAGAAGCAGTTCTGTCATCCCAAATTTTGCGGGTAACGGGGGAAGTTGTCTTAGCTGTCACAACCAAGCAACGCCAGGCGTGGTCAAGCAGTATGGCGAGAGCAGGCATGCGGCTAAGAAAGTAAGCTGCCTTGATTGTCACCGTGGTGACCCCGGCGGAAAACAAACCATTGATCACTACAATAACCTCATCGTTCTAAGACCGACACCGCTAAATTGCTCGCGCTGCCACCCGGCGCAAACCCAGCAATTTGACCACAGCCGCCACAGCGCGCCTGCCTGGTATGCCCAAACCGGCCCGACAGCGTTTGCGGACGAACAGCTGCAGCGATATGGCTTGGCTTCAACTGGTAAGTACAATGACCTCTATCATCTGGAAAGCCCTGATGTGACTAAGATGGCCTGCGAGGTCTGCCACAGCATCGGCAAACCTAACGCGGACGGCTCCTTTGGCGACTGCGCGAAGTGCCATTTGGGCCATGCCTTTTCCCTGGCCCAGGCACGCAAACCTGAGATTTGCGGTTCCTGCCATTTAGGACCGGACCATCCGCAAAAGGAAATTTATGAGGAATCCCTGCACGGCGTACAGTATGCGGACAAAGGCGCTGCCTGGGATTGGAACGCGCCTGCAGGCACTCTGTCCAGCAAGAACTTCAGTGCCCCAACCTGTGCTATTTGCCATATGAGCGCTTTTGGCGCGGCCCCCGGCACCCATGACGTCGGTGAGAGACTCAGTTGGAAGCTGACCCCTGCCCAGGCGGAAAAACGTCCGGATTGGCAAACCCACAGGCTAAATATGCAAACGGTCTGCCTGGAATGCCACTCCAAGACTTTTGCCCAGAACCTTTATACTAATGCGGATAAGGTTGTCCTGCAAGGCAACTCAAATATTGCCGCGGCCCAAACGATTATCAAGAAACTAAAGGATGAAAAATTGATTCCCAGCGCTCCCTTCTCCAGTTCCTTTGACTTTAAAGGCTTTGAGATTTGGCATCATGAGGGAAGACGGATGCGGTTTGGCGCGTTTATGAACGGTCCTGACTATGTGCAATGGCATGGCATCTATGAACAAATGCTGGATTTGACGGAGTTGAAAGAATGGGACGCGGATATACGTGCTAAGGGCCCCCGTCAGTTTACAACTAAAGATACCAGTAAATCCACCAAAAGTCCGTAAGGAAGGGGACTTGTATGAATTCCACGCTTACCACACGGTTTTCTTACCGCTGGCTTACAGATAAGCCTTTAACAATTCCCTGGGATAAGACGCGCTTGATCTTAGCTTATTTGTTTCTAAACTATGCGATTGTGTTTGTTGACGTATTAATTGCTCATTCTGAAAACGGATTTGTTCCGGTTTATGAATGGATTCCGGTTATTTACTCCCCCCTGGCAGCTATTGCTGCCTTGCTGCTCCTGATTGTCCCTCGCCCGGGCTGGAGTAAACTGGTCTATTTTGGCATGATGTCGGTGGGGGCGGTTATTGGGATATTGGGGTTCGGTTTCCACCTGCAGGGTTCTTCTGCCGGGAACTCTGTCTCTTTTGCCGGTTTGACCAGCGGGAATCCAGTGTTTGCGCCTTTGGCCTTTCTCGCCTTGGGTATGATCGGGTTAGTAGCAGGTATGGATGACCGGCCGAGTGACAGAAAGTTCGGCTTTACCAAGAAGACCCTCCGCTTAATCCTGGTTACATCCTTTTGGTTTTTCGCAACCGGCTTAGTGGCCTTTTTTGACCACGCCCGGACAGGCTTTAACAATGTTTATACTTGGGTTCCGGTATATACCGGAATCTTCGCTGCCATGGTTCTGTTGCTGCAAGCTTATAGCCGGCATGAGAAAGGACTATCCATCTTGTTCATTGTCACTATTGCACTTAGCGTCGTGGTAGGCGTGTTAGGATTCGCCATCCATCTCACGGCTGATTTGGCTGGGAGAGGGGTAATTGTCTGGGCCAAAGTATTCTATGGAGCGCCAGGCTTGGCCCCATTGTTGTTCGCCGATATCGGGGTTTGGGCCGGCCTGGTTTTTCTTGATCCATTGCCGGAAGAGACTGCTTAAATATTAGAGTTGCAAAGAAGTGAAAAAGAATTGACTATCTTCCGGCTTCGTAGTTTATACTTTGTTGACATTTTTGCGATATAATCATCCATATAAATTCTTTTTTCCTATTTGATGAGACATATCCCAAGCATAGGGGGAAAGAAAAATGGATACGCTGTATAATATCGTATGGTATCTAGTCATTCTATTCCTGGTCGTTCTCTTCGGAGGATTGTATTGGGCCGTAAGAAATCCTAAAAGAAAGCAGGGATAACCTTATTAAGTAAAACCCCGCCGGCTCAGGCGGGGTTTTACTTAGCCAAAAAAGACTCTCTTTGCTGAAAAGTTATAGATATTAAGAATTCCGTCCGACCAGCTCGCGGGTATGCTTGGTGTTGGAATGACCAAAGGCTTTGCCTTGTGCTTTAAAACAAGGTTTGGCTTTTTGCGCCGGAACCCTTATAATATTTAACGGTAACGCAAAACTCGTGGACTGGAGTGTAATTGATGGAAGAATATCTCACGAAAATGAAAAACTATCTAAACATGGAGTCTGAACTGCCCTACGATGAATTCAGCCGGTATTTTCAGGACTATACCGACTATCTGAGCAACAGCTATGAGCAGTTTGACCAGGACACCTGCGTCAAGGCCAAGTTTCTTGCTTCGATTTTGCACGCCAACAGTGCTGACCGATCCAAGCGCAAGGGTCCGCTGGCCAAAAAGTATCGCAAGATGGGTGAAAAAAGCAAGCTTTGGACCGACGCTCTAAACTACAGGCTGCTCAAGACTGGCATGAGCCAACAGGAAATTGACCAGGCCCACAAAGCTGTCAGCGATGCCATGTGATCAATTAGATAAAGACTTATAAGAGCCTGCAGCGCTTTTGCTGCAGGCTCTTTCAGCTTCTGCAGTCAATTTCCGGGCTGGGTCTAGATTCCAACCGCCTTACTGATTTCGGCGGCAAAGGATTTTGCCGAAAGAGGTTCACCTGTGGCCCGGTTAATCATCTCGTTCCACGGGAAGCGGGAGCCTGGCTTGAATACTTTTTCGACCAGGAATTTGCCCACTTCCGGGCTGGCTACCGGCAAGGGGGCACCCGCCTCCCGCTCCAGAGCGGTCCGGAGTTGGGATGCGGTAAGGGAGCCCAGGATATAGTTTTGGTAATATACCGGAGCTGTAGCGATATGGATTTTGGCGGCCCAGTCAGGAGCCTTGCGCCCTGGCGGTCTTTGCACCAATTGGAGCTCCTCCACCAGGTCCCACCACAGGGTGTCCAGATCCTGGGTTGGGTTGGCGTAAAGTTCCCGCTCGAAATAGACTACTACCAGGCCCCAACGGACGAAGATGAGCTGGCCCAGGGCCTGATGGAATTCCAGTTGTTCTTTTAGGCGGTCTGTCTCCTGCAGCTGGATGCCTGCTATTTCATTCAACCATGCTGTGTTGCCGGTGCAGCGCTCCATGAGCATCGCCACAGCTTCCGAAGTCAGGGTATGGGCATGGGTTCGCAGCAGATAGGGAAGCTCGGGGTCGTGATACTTGTCATATACTCCATGGCCCAGTTCATGCAGGAGAGTTCCCATCCAGTATTCATCGCTGCGCAGGTTGCAGAGGATGCGGACATCTCCCTCGCGGTCCAGGTCGGTGCAGTAGGCGTGCTGGTTCTTGCCAGGGCGCTCGTACAGGTCGCTGCGGTCCAGGATGTCTGTGACATCGAAACCGATTCCGCGGTAATAGCGCTCAGCCAATTCGGCAATGTTTTTCCCGGTAAAAGAAGGGTTCAAATCCGTTTCACCCAACGCGGGAGCCTCCTGAAAGAAGGGGTCGCTGTAATGCCAGGGCATGAGAGTTGAGACACCGAAGCGGCTGGACAGTTCGTTGTCGATGAGGCTTTTTACTTTGCGGAAGGGCTCATCTGTCAGGGTTTGCAGCTCTGAGAGAGTTTTTGCCAAGTCTTCCGGGTCAATTTCGGCCAGGGTCAGGGTCATCTGCCGGTAATCACCAAAACCCAGATTTCGGGCGATGTCGTTGCGCAAATTCACCACTTCCAGGATTTTGTCCGCCACCTGGGAGCCAATCTGCTTGCTGGCTTCCCAGGCTTGCCTGCGCTTCTCACTGTCCGGCTCGGACCTAAGCGCCTGGCTGATGTCGTTGTTGGATACCTGTCGCCCCTGATACACAGCCCTGAAGTTCGTATACTTGCTTTCAATTTCGGTCTCCTGGCGCACCAGGCCGGCGATGACAGCGGGTGGGATTTGGTTTTCCAGGAACCGGTTATACAGGATTTCCAACTGCCGCCGCAGCAAAGAGTCGACGACTTTGCCTGAATCCCTGATGCTCTTAAGCGCAGTAAAAGTCTCAGCGTTGGAGAGGAATTTGAGCAGTCCTTCGCGGCAACGGGAATATTCTTCTTCGTACTCCTTTTTCCCGCTGGTGGTGGCCTGCCAGTATGCCAGGGCCTCCGCCCGGGAAAGCCTGGCAATTTCCGGCACAGTCTGAGCGAGCAAGTCTCTGAGTTTGTCTTCCAAGTTCAAATCATCCTTCCTAAGGTCGAATTTACTTTCTGCTCCGTTCAGCAGCAGTCGCTGAGCAGAGTATTCATCCTCTGATGGCGCAGTCAGACGGCAGATAAGCCTAAGGTGAAAATTCTAGTTGGAAAAGGCCAATCCCTGCCCGCTTGGGCCATGACAGGCAAATATACCGGGCATGGCTTGACTGCTCTGTCAGGGGGGCCTATACTTGAAATCAATCCAGCGCGGGACAATGCCGGGACTCCGGCCGGCGCAGATAAGGCTCCAGATAAGGGAGAGTAACTGGGGGAGGCAGGATTAACCGCATGTCCAGGCTTTCAAACATCCGACGTTCCTGGTATATTCTTGCTTTGTTTGGCGGTTTTTTCCTGGAAATCGGCTGGTTCAAGCTGGTGCGCCGTTTTAAAGGGGAAGAGCAGGCAAAGGCCAGGCTGAAACAGCTTTACACCAATCAGGCTGTCCGTTTCCGCAAAACTGCCCTGGAGATGGAAGGTTTGCTGATCAAGGTGGGCCAGTTCTTCAGTACCAGGGTAGATGTGCTGCCTGAGGAATATACCAGGGAATTGGCGCAATTGCAGGATGAAGTGCCGCCTGTCCCTTTCGAGGGAATCCGCCAGGTCATAGAGTCTGAACTGGGGGGGACGCTGGCAGAAGTCTACCGGGAAGTTGACCCGAGTCCGGTTGCGGCTGCTTCCCTGGGCCAGGTTCACAAAGGGATTTTGCCCAGCGGTGAGCAGGTGGCCATCAAGGTCCTTAGACCCGGGATTGACAGGATTATCGAAGTGGACCTAAAAGCCTTCCGCGGTGTTATCTGGATGCTGAAAGTGTTTACAGATTGGCACAAAACTATTGATCTGGACTCCTTGTACAGAGATTTTGCCGCTACTTTGCGGGAAGAACTTGATTATGTAAAGGAATTGGCTAACCTGGAACGGTTCCGGCAGAGCTTCGGCGGGGATAATAAGGTAAGCTCTCCCGGGGCCTACCCGGACTTTTCAACCGGGCGGGTTCTGACCATGCAATTCGTGTCCGGTTACAAGATTACCGATAATGCCGCCCTGCGCGAGGCAGGCATTGATTTGAGGGAACTGGCCCAGGTCCTGGTCAAGGCTTATCTGAAACAGGTGCTGGTTGATGGGTTCTACCATGCCGATCCTCATCCCGGCAACCTGTTTGTCCGCCCGGATGGCGGGATAATCTTTATTGATTTTGGCATGGTTGGCCGCATTACTGCCAAAGACCGGCAGGCTATCCGCAAGATTATCAGCAGTGTCATTTCCGGTGATGCGGGCACCCTGGCAGAAGGCTTGGTGGATTTGGGGCTCGTCCGCTCCCACGCCAATCTGATTACACTCCGCAAGGGCCTAAGCCTGTTGCTCCAGGAGTTGCGTTCCATGAGCTTTGACAGAATCGGTGAGATTCAGGTGGAGGCACTGTTGGAAGAGCTGCGGGAATTCGTTTATTCAGAGCCATTTCAGTTCCCGTCCAATTACACCTTCCTTGGCCGGGCAGTGGGTACTCTATCCGGCCTGGCTGCAGGCCTCGACCCGACCATGAATATCCTGGAGATGTTGAAGCCGTACGCCCAATACATATTGGGGGAAGAGGACAAGACTTGGCTCGGAATAGCCTGGGACAAGACAAAAGAAGTTGGGACTGCGCTGCTGGCTTTGCCAACTTTGCTGGAAAAGACCCTGAACCAGGCGCAAAACGGGGACTTGCAGGTTAGGACGGAGCTGGGTCCGCTGGTGCGGGGAGTGCGTTTCCAGGAGGTCCTGGTCAACCGCCTGGTCTGGACCATCCTGTTCTCTGTTTCAGCCTTAATCGCCACTTTGTTCAGACTGCAAGGTTTTATGCTGGAAACGAGGAATACTATGTATGTGGCGGGAGCATTCGGCTTCCTGCTCCTGCTTAACCTGCGAAAACGGGCTGAAAAGCCATTGCGTATGCCGAAAGGGCACAGGCATAAATAAGGGAAAGGGGGGATAAAGATGAAACGGCGCTTTGGTGTGGAGTTCAAGGAAACAGACACAGGTTTTAAGATTGAGTTTAGCGGCGACGAGGAAATGGTCCAGGCCCGTAAGGAGGCAATAGCTGCCTGGAAAGACTTTGTGGCAAAAGCCAAGAAGGCAGGCCTGCCAGGTTTCCGGCATCACCACCATTTCTTCATGGACCGCCAGGAAAGCGGTGAAGGACAGGAAACAAAAGACTGAGCTAGGAACGGGCAAAGAGCCGGAAACAATAGCGATACTTATTTAGACCCTGGAAAATTCTGCTTTTCCAGGGTTTATTTTTCAACGGTGACAGGTGCAAGGGCCTTGCCAAGTGGGTAAACACTATTAGCATGCTGATTAGATTTTTATTTTACGGCCTTCTGGGCTGGATTATGGAAATAATTTTTACAGGCAGCGCCTCTCTGCTGCAGGGAGACTGGCGGCTCCCAGGCTCCACATTTCTCTGGATGCTGCCAATCTACGGTCTGGGTGTTTTTGCGGAAAAGGTGCATGATTTTATCCGCGGCTGGCCATGGTTGCTGCGGGGTGTGATCTGGCTGGCTTTTTTCTGGACAGTGGAGTACGCTTCCGGCTGGCTGCTCCAGGCTTTGACCGGGGTCTGCCCGTGGGACTACAGTGGATCACCCTATTCGTTCCACGGGTTCATCCGCTTGGATATGGCTCCGGACTGGTTTGTGGCAGTACTGTTGTTTGAAAAGGCCCATGATTGGCTGGACGGGATTCTTGCCCGACTGAACTCAGCCCGCTGACCCGGCTAGGTCCTGGTCATCAAGTGCCCAGTCGTTTTTCAAGATTGCCATAGCTGTCACCTGTTGCTATCAGGTGGAGACAGAAAATTTATTGGAGCATTTGGGGCAAGTTACTTGCAGTTTGCCCCTGCCGGTAGGCACCCGCAGTTTCTGGCCGCAGTTCGGGCACTGTGCCAGCCTGTGGTCAACCAGCTGCAGAACCCGGTCTTTATCCAAACCGATCACCACATCACCGCCGATAAAAAACGTGGGCACGCCGCTGATGTTGCGCTGTTGCAGTTCCCGCATGGCCGCGGGGTCTTCATGGATGTTCCTTTCCTTAAAATGAATGTTGCTGCGCGAAAGAAACTCCTTCGCCATTGTGCAGTAGGGTCAGGTGCGGCTGGTAAACAAAATGACTTCTTTCACTCTCAAAACCTCTCAATCCATTTAGGTAATTTGATCAGCCTGAAACCAGGTCAAACCCTGCCTGAAACACTTGTTTTAGGGCTGTCGGGTGATTAAGAATTTCGCCCTTGGCGTCAACTTTGCTGTAGCAGTATTGGTTTAGGTAGTTTACGTCCAGCATCTTATAGTAATATTTAACGCACCGGACAGCACAGTCAAACACACCGGGCAGGTCAGTCCCCGCTACGGACAGGAAAATTCCCCGGCGTTCCGGCCCTTCAGGCCGTGGGGCTACAGGCCTGTGCAGAATGTATTTTGTGGCCCAAAATCTCTGACCGCGGTCAATTAAGGCTTTGCCCAGGGCATTGATTCCCATGGAGAAGATCGGAGCGGCTAGAATAAGCCGGTCTGCGGCGAGCAGTTTATCGTAAATTAACTGCATATCATCTTTGACAACGCATTTCCCCTCTTTATGGCACCCGTCGCAGGCGATACAGGGAGAAAACTTGTAGCTGCGCAGAAAAACCTTTTCACACCGGGCGCCGCCTGCTTCCGCTCCCAGGACAGCGCGGTCCAATAGAATAGAAGTGTTGCCCTGGGCGCGGGGACTGCAGCCTATGGCCAGGCAGTTGATTTGAGACATTTTAGCTCACCCCTTAAATACATTTACATCATGCAATATTTTCCGCTGAAATACAAGTTATACGCCTGAGGCAGTGCACGTTATCTGTCAATTTTGCAGGTATGTGATGCCGGTTATAGAAATACATTACCCTGAGAGCACCGCAGGCAAAATCCGTAATAGCATGGTTGTTTTCTGTTACCGGGGGAAACCTATAATTTGGTGTGAAAAGACACACAGATTTTCTCCTAGCGGGGTAAGTCCGGCTCCTGATTTACAGGTTTGTGGACCGGGGCAACAGAGATTGCCAGGGGGTGGAATATGAAAAAAGCTCTGTTGGTTTACAACCCGGTGGCCGGCAAGAAGGTATTTGCCTCTAAACTTGACAGCCTGGCGGGCTTCTTTCAGCAGCGAGACTGGCTGTTAACGCCCTACAGGACCGGCGGACAAGGAGAACAAGAATTGAACAAGGTTTTGGCTGAGACCGCCTTTGATGCCGTTATCGTAGCTGGGGGGGATGGGAGCGTACACCATGTGGTCAACCTGGTCTTGAATGCGGGACGGGATATTCCGCTGGGAATAATACCGGTGGGAACGGCCAACGATTTCGCCGCGCATCTGGGCCTGCCGCCTGAATTGGAGGAATCCTGCGCCATCATCGCAGCGGGAGAAACAACCAGAGTAGACATAGGCTGGGCCAGCGGTACTTATTTTATTAATGTGGTTAGTGCGGGCCTGCTGGCCGAAATTCCGCACAAGACCGACGTTGGCTTGAAGAATGTTCTGGGCAAATTGGCTTACTATCTGAAAGGAATTGAGCAGATTCCCAATTTCCGCCCCATAGGCGTGGAAATAGTCAGCAGGGACAGGCTGATCAAGGAAGATATTCTGCTGTTCCTGATTCTGAACGGCCACACTGCCGGGGGCTTCACCCGTCTGGCTCCCCGTGCCAGCATTGAGGATGGGGTGTTTGACATGGTGATAGTCAGACCATGCAATCTGGGTCAGTTGTTGTCGTTGTTCGTGAAACTGATAAAAGGGGAGCATATAAGTGACCCGCGGGTAGAATACTTTCAAACGAGTCAGGTTTCTATCAATTGTGCAAGGGCAATCAACACCGATTTGGACGGGGAAGCGGGACCGGGTTTTCCCCTGGAGGTAAAAGTATTGCCCCAACGCCTGCCGGTATTCACGAAAAAATTTTAGCGGCTTGCAGGAGAATCGATATTAGTGATGAATAATTCTAAACAAGGACTTTATGAAAGGAAGTATTGAATCATGAGCAATGCAACATACCAAAACTTAATCAAGGCTTTCGAAGGAGAAAGCCAGGCCCGCAACAAGTATACCTTTTTTGCGGCAGTAGCCCGGGAAGAAGGATGGCTTGAAATAGCGGAGGTCTTCGAGGAAACGGCCAAAAACGAAAAAGAGCATGCCGAAGTCATCGCCAAACTGCTGAAAATAATGGGAACCAGCAGAGACAACCTGGTGACAGCCATCAAAGGCGAAACCTATGAGTACACCGACATGTACCCGAACTTTGAAAAAATTGCCCTGCAGGAGGGAGAAACTGCTGCCGCCAATTACTTCAAGCTGGTACAGCAGGTGGAAGAGATGCATGCCAAGCGCTTCCAGTCCCTGCTGGAGGCCCTGGAGAACAAGACACTGCTGAAGCGGGATAAGCCCATCGCATGGCGCTGCCGCGAGTGCGGTTATACCTACGAGGGGACCGAACCGCCAAAGGTTTGCCCGCTCTGCGGCCATGCCCACACCTTTTATAAACCTGTAGAATAGGGAGGGGAACAGATGAAAATCTGGAAATGCGAAGTCTGCGGCTACCTGCATGATGGGGAGGAAGCTCCGGAAAAATGTCCGAAATGCGGAGCTCCCAGGGACAAATTTAGTCAGCTTTCATCTGAGGCTACCGAGCTTGTCGCTAAGTCAAGGCGCACGAACGACATCCATATGGAAATAGCCGCTCTCCTGGGGAGAGTATTGGCCTTAAGCGAAGAAGGCAGCAGCATAAATCTTGACCCGGGTTGCAAGGCTATTTTTGAAAAGTCTAAAGCGGCTGCTGCTTCTCTGCAACAGCAAATTAAAGCCGAGCTTGCTGCTCATATGAACAAAGGAAAATGGGGTTGATTGTAAGGGCCGGGTAGAGTTACCTGGCCCTTTGACATCGCTTTACCCGGTTGGCTCTTCCTCTGCCCGCAGTGATGGCAGCGAAGAAAAGAAGGAACCTGCACCTTTGAATATGCCGGGGGATTTTGCACAAAAGGCAGATTCCATATTTTACATCGATGAGATGTTTACTCAACTGGGGAACATAGCTCTTGAAACGCTTATCGGGATGCGGGACTTGGGGTAAAATGGGTTTATCCTTGAAAACCAGGGGGTTAGCAAAATGGACTTTTATCAAGTTTTATCCCGGTATTATGATGACATATTTCCCCTAAAGGAGCAGCAAAGGGACTTTCTGCGCCGTTTAATTGAGCGGGAAGGTATCAAGTCTGTGCTAGATGTGGGTTGCGGCACAGGGCCCGTTTGCCTTGAGTTGAGTGACTGGGGCCTTGACTCTGTGGGCATTGACCTGAGTCAGGAAATGGTTGAGATCGCCAACGGGAAAGCTGAGGCCAGGGGCAGCCACGCGCGGTTCATTCAGGCTGACATGCTTGATTTAAGCGGTGTAAAGGGTAGGTTTGACGGTGTTCTGTGCCTGGGTAACACTTTGGCCCACCTCAGCACAGAAGGCTTGGTGGAGCAAGCCTTGGAGCAGTTTGCGGCCAAGGGGAAAAACCTTTTGATTCAGGTGGTCAATTACGACCGGATCCTGGCGAAGAAGATTGCGGAACTGCCGGAAATACGCACACCTGACCTTAAGTTCCGCCGCTACTACAAGCACTTGCCCAATGGACTGATTGAGTTTTCCATGCAAGTCGAAAAGGGTCCGGACAAGGCCTCGGGAGTAAACATCTTGGCCCCCCTGACGAAAGAGCGGCTGGAACAGGCTTTTTCTTCTACCGGCTGGGAAGCGGCAGGTTGGTGGGGGAGCTTTGGCGGCGAAGTTTGGTCTCCAGACTCACCGGCTACTATTGTGGCAGCGAAATTTGGTGTAGAATAAGCGCAAGACAGGCGTATGAAAACTAGGAGGGGTTTATAATGGAGCAAAAGCGCTGGAGATGTACGGTATGCGGCTATATTCATATGGGGGATGCGCCCCCAGAGGTCTGTCCTGTGTGCGGGGTTGATTCCAGCTTCTTTGAAGCAGTAACAGACGACACCCCGGCAGCAGAGCCTGCAACACCCCCTGCTCCCAAAGCCGATATCCCCCACGGCATTAAGCCGGCCCTATTTAAAATAACTTACGGTCTATACATAGTTACTTCTGTTAAAGGAGACAAAATCAACGGCCAGTGCGCAAATACGGTTTTTCAGATAACCTCGGAACCGGGTACTGTGGCCATTGGCATCAACAAAAGCAATTACACCCATGAGTTTATTCAGGCCAGCGGACTAGTGGGAATTTCAATTTTAGGGCAGCACGGCCACGACCTGGTGCGGAACTTCGGCTACCGTTCCGGACGGGATGAGGACAAATTTGCGGGGATATCTTACCACACCGGCGAGACCGGAGTGCCTATTCTGGGAGATTGCATCGCATTCCTGGAAGGAAAGGTGGCCCAACAGATGGATTGCGGCACCCATACCCTGTTTTTGCTTAATATTCTGGCTGGGGACCTGGTATCCGACAACGAGCCCATGACCTATGCCTATTTCCGGGCGACCAAGTGACAACATCAGCTTCAGAAACAGTTCGGGAAATTCTGGCTATCCTGGGGCATACCTACCCTGAGGCCCACAGTGAGTTGAACTTTGACACCCCGTTTCACCTCCTGGTCGCGACGATTCTGAGCGCCCAGTGTACAGACCAAAGGGTCAACCAGGTTACTGCCAGGTTGTTCCGCAGCTATCCGAAGCCTGAGGATTTGCTGCGCCTGGGGGAGGACGGACTGGAAGAAGAGATCAGGGAGTGCGGCTTGTTCCGCAACAAAGCCAAGAATATCCTCGCTACCTGCCGGGTGCTCATAGACCGGTACGGTGGAGAAGTTCCCGCCACGCTGGAGGAACTGAATTCCCTGCCTGGAGTAGGGCGTAAAACTGCCAATGTGGTGGGGAGCAATGCCTTTAGCATCCCGACTATCGCCGTAGACACCCATGTTTTACGTGTCTCCAACCGGCTCGGCCTGGCCGAGTCCGATAATGTGGACAAGGTAGAGGCCCAACTTCGGGAGAAGATTCCGCGGGAACAATGGATTAAAGCCCATCACTGGCTCATCTGGCACGGCAGGAGAATTTGCCAGGCAAGGCATCCCAAGTGTGAAATCTGCCCCCTCAATACTCACTGCAGCTATTTCAAGGCTTGAACCGCGGGTTCAAGCCTTGAAATTTAGGACGTAAGGGCAATCCATGTTTTTCACAGCGCGATTTTGCCAAAGGTGGTTTAAAAATTTCCTCCCTGCCCATACTAGTAGGCAGGATTAACCAGGCTGTGTAAAGAATGGAAAAAAGGTATTTCCCTTTCTAGGAGGGTTTTGATGGCGAGAATAGGGATTCCCCGGGCGCTGTTTTATTACGACTACTTCCCGCTGTGGCAGGCTTTTTTCACAGCGCTGGGGCACCAAGTGGTGGTTTCCGACGCAACCAACAAGGGGATTTTGGAGGACGGAATAAAGCGGGCTGTGGATGAAACCTGTCTTCCGGTCAAGCTTTATATGGGACACGTGCAAAACCTGAGGGGCAGGGTTGATTATCTCTTCATCCCCCGCTTGGTCAGTTTGGAAGAAAAGCACTTCAGCTGCCCAAAATTTATCGGTCTGCCTGACATGGTCAGGGGTTCTGTGCCCAACCTGCCCCCCATCCTTGATGTAACTGTTGATGTGACAGACAACAAGAAATTAACCCGCAGTTCCCTGCTTGAACTGGGTAAGTTATTAGGCGCAAGCCAGGGCCAGCTAGGAGAAGCATACCAGGCCGGACTGCAGGCCCACCGCTCTTACCGGGCACGCTTAAAACAGGGTCTGACCCACGCTGAGGCGATCAGGGGGTCCACGCCGGCAAAAACGGCTGCAACGGATTATTTGCTGCGAGTGGCCCTTTTAAGCCATCCTTACAATATTTGCGACAGCTGGGTCAGCAATAACCTGATAGGCAAATTGCAGAAAATGGGCGCCGACGTGACTACAGCTGACGCCCTTTCCCTGGGGTATTTGAGGCAGAAGGCCAACAGCCTGTCGGATCAAATCTTCTGGACCTTCGAGAAGAAACTGGCCGGAGCAGCCATGCACTACCTGGAGACCCGGGAAGTGGACGGAATTATTCTGGTTATGGCCTTTGAATGCGGGCCCGATTCCCTTGTTACGGAGCTAATCGAGCGGGAAGTCAGGGACAGGCTGCCGGTGATGACATTGTGCATGGACGAACATACCGGAGAGGCGGGCATCGTGACCAGGCTTGAAGCCTTTGTGGACATGATTGTCCGGCAAAAATCCCGCCAGGAGGCCGCGGCAGCAAAGGAGTGGGCGCAAGCGTGAAAATTTCCTTTCCCCACATGGGGAACCTGTATATACCTTTAACGCTCCTGTTTTCAAGCCTGGGCTTGGAGGTGGTGGTACCGCCGCCAATCAGCAAGGAAACCATGAACCTGGGGGTCAAGTATTCCCCGGAAGGCGCCTGTCTGCCCTTTAAACTCACTCTGGGCAATTTTCTTGAGGCGGCGGCCCTGGGGGCGGACACCTTTTTCATGGCCCAGGGGTACGGCCTTTGCCGCTTCGGCTTTTATACGGAAGTGCAGCAGAAAATCATGCGGGAATTGGGTTATGAAACTAATATGGCTCTGGTAAACATCTCGCAGAATGTGCTGCAAAACCTCCTGCGCAAACTTAAGGAATTAAGCGGCAAGTCCCAGTTGCAGGTCCTGGGTGCGGTTCGCCTGGCCCTGGTGGCTATCAAAGTACTGGACGATCTGGAGAAACTGCTTTACCAGGTGCGTCCACGCGAACTGCGCAAAGGGGAAAGCACCAAGGTACACCAAAAAACCGTGGACCGGTTAGCCCAAGCGTCTTCTGTATCAGAAATACGCCGGATTGGTTCTGAAGGGATGAAGGAACTGGCCGCCGTGGGCCAGGATCCCGCCAGGACCCCGCTGCGGGTGGGAATCCTGGGTGAATTCTATGTGGTGCTGGAACCCTTCACCAGTTCGGACGTGGAACGGCGGCTGGGTGAAATGGGGGTGGAAATCACCAAGTACCTGTATGCCAGTGACTGGGTGAGTTTCCATATGTTCATGAAGCTGTTTAAAGTCTTTAAGGAACACAAGAGCGCTGCTGAAGCAGCCAGGCCTTATCTGGCCTATAACGTGAGCGGTGACGGCCTGCAAACCGTGGGCCAGACAATTCTCTGCGCGGAGGAAGGCTTTGACGGAATTGTCCAGTTATACCCCTTTACCTGTATGCCGGAAATTGTAGCCAAACATATGCTGCCTAAGGTAAGCGATGATTTCCGCATCCCTGTCCTAAGCCTGGGCTTGGATGAGCACTCGGGCAACGCGGGCTTTATCACCAGGCTGGAGGCCTTTACGGACCTGATTAACCGGCGCAAGTCGCTAAGGCGGCTTGAGGTCGCAAAGTAAGTGAACTCGTTCAACTAAAGTTGAACGTCGGGACTTCGGTGGGGGAGTCTACCCCCACCGAAGCAGAGCGCTGGGAACCACTCCCACTTGTAGAAGTGGGAGTCACACGGTTGGATGAATTGGGTGCAGGACTTTCGGGCAAATTAGTTGCTGAGAAACGTCGCGAAGGAGCAAAAGCAATGGGCTATATTCAGTTGAACTTCCGGCCGGAAGTCAGGGCGGAAGACCACCGCAGGCTGGAACAGACTTTGTCAAACATCGGCGTGGACGACAAGCTGGACATTGTGGTTGAGAACGCTGACGCCCACCAAACGGACTTGCTGATGAATACGTTGCATAGTCATGGCTTTGACTATCAGCCCAAGGGCGGCGGGGGGCAGGGGTATCATATACTTGCCTGGCGCCGCCCCCACTAGCTGCCAGGCCGTTGAAAAGCGTCGTCTAGCGGCGTCACCGGGCCGCCCGGCATCCTCAGCGTACGTCCAGTACGCCTCCGGTGCCGGGCGGCCCGGTTCCTTGCTATACTCGCTTTTGAACGGCCTGGCTGAAATACTGTCGGTTTGGGGTGGGGAGGGACTGGTTTCCGCGGAGCGGAAACGGTCCTTCCTGTATGCTTGGGCGAGTCGGTGAGTCAGGTGGGGGACGGTTCTTCGGTGACTCGCTTTTGAACGGCCTGGCTGAAATACTGGCGGTTTGGACCATCCTCAAATTGGGTGTTTGCATAGGGGTGTGGGGAGAAGATAAACGGCGGGCAAGTCCGAGGGCTTGCTCGCCGCAATGGGGCATTGTTATGCTTTGGGCTTGGTTTTGGGGGTGGCGGGGTCGGTGCTGTGGTCTTTTAGCCATTTGGCTAGCTTGGGGGCGATTTCTTTTTGGGATTTGGAGCTGACGTACATGCCTATGTGGCCGACGGGGAAGGAGAAGGTTTCCTTGTCCTGGCTGGAGACCAGGTCGCTTAAGGGTTTGCTGGCGGCTGGGGGTACCAGGTGGTCGTATTCGGCGTAAACGTTGAGGAGGGGCATATCGATGTTTTTCAGGTCCACCTTTCTGCCGCCTATTTCCAGGGTGCCTTTGACCAGCTTATTTTCCTGGTAAAGGTCTTTGACAAACTGGCGCAGGGTTTCGCCGGCCTGGCCGGGGCTGTCAAAGATCCACTTTTCCATGCGGACAAAGTTTTCCACCACTTCAGGATTGTCCAGGTTGCCCATCAGACCTATGTATTTGTCCAGCATCAGCTGAAAGGGCTTGAGCAGGTTGTAGCCGCTGTTCATAAACCAGCCGGGGACAACGCCATAGGCGTCCACAATGTTGTCTATATTCAATTTTTTGCCCCAGACAAAGAGCAGGCCGTCGTTATTGGAAAAATCAACCGGAGTCACCATTGTTACGAGGTTTTTGATCTTCTCATGGTAGAGGGAAGTGTAGATAACTGAAAAAGTTCCCCCCTGACAGACTCCGACCAGATTGAGATGGGTCCTGCCGGTTGCCCGCAAAACAAAGTCCACAGCATTGTTGAGGTAACCGTCAATATAGTCTTCCAGGGTGAGGTAGCGGTCTTCCGGTCCAGGATAGCCCCAGTCAATGATATACAAGTCCAGGCCCTGCTCCAGCAGGTTTTTTATGACGCTGCGGTTTTGCTGCAGGTCCATCATGTACTGGCGGTTCACCAGGGCGTAAACTATGAGAGTCGGCACGGCCAGGGGCTTTTTGACCAGAGGCTTGTAATGGAACAGTTTCATCTTGTCTTCCTGGTAAACCAGGTCCTTGGCGGTGGTGTCGGATTCGGTGCTGTTAAGATTCAGGACAATGTCCATACCCTGGAGCAGTTTCTTTTGCGTTTCAACCATTTCCTTGAAAGATTCTTCCAAGTCCACGCCAAACAGTGTTTTGCTCATAACTTATTCCCCCCCACTTTCTTCTAGCGAGGTGATCCTCCGTTTGAGATTCCTTACTTCTTTCTTCAAATCATAGAGGGTTTTATACAGATCGTTCATCTCGCTCTTAAGCGGCACAGGCATCTGTTTCAAAAACTCCTCCATGAGCAAATCCTGGTTTTTCTTAAATACTACGCCGGCATCCACAACTTGTGACAGCAGCTTGGCGAAATCCTCCGTGCCAAAAAGCTGCTGATACGCATCTTCGCTGGTTTTCCACCACAGCTCGTAAAACTCCCTGAATGTTTTGGGTTGGCTGTCCTGCTCCATCATTTCCTGGTACTTTTTGAGCAGGGTTTCCATGCTTTCCGTCCCCACACGGTAAATGGTGGCTGAAAACTCGGAAAGCACATTCAGGTAGTCCATGAATTTATCCATGTTCTCCGTCAGCTTGTCGGCAAGCTCACGGGTCATGCCGATGTTCGGAGCCCGGAGCAGTTTGGCGAAGGTGTTTTCGTAATTTTTTTGCCAGCTCTTGATGAAATCCAAATAGGCGTCCTTGTTGCCGCTTAAGCTTTTCAGCAGCATAGCCTGCATCTCGCCGAAGGTATCCTCCCAGGGGTTAAACAGCTTGCCGGCTGTGTTCGCGTACATCTGGAAAATTTGCCTGGGCTCTTTGAAGAAGGACTGGAGCGATTCCGGCAGGAAGCCGGGCACAAAGTTGGTCATCAACATTTTGGTGTATTGGTCCTGCCAGCGGCGGACAAAGTCAGAGGTCTGGGAAGTTTGGCCGTCTGCCAGCTTTGCGACCAGGTCTTGCCAGAAGCGGAAGATGTTGAAATATATTTCGTTGCTGTGCAGCATTTTCTGCCAGGTTTGTTGGGCTGTACCGGCGCCGGGAGGGTTGAGGGAAAACAGCTCACCGCTTGATTTCCACCACTGATTGTAGAAATCAGTGAACATGTTGAAATATTGTTCAAGCGCTTTGGTCGCGGCCGGCTTGGTATCGCCGTTCTGCGCTTTTTCCGGACTGCTCCCGGGAAAGAAGGACTTTTTCCAGAAATCAAACATTTGGCTCTGGAACTCAAACATTTTGCCAAAGACATTCTCGCTGTTGGTCTCCGCCATAAAAATCTCCCCCTTTATAAGTGCTTAATCCAGTGCCATGAGGCGCCGGAAATAAAAAATGGCGCTTTTTGCAATTCATCTTAACGCGCCATTGCAGAGCTTATGATGAATTTTATGCCAAATTCAGGTAAAAGAAAAGACCAATTCTGGATGTATTTTGTATACTTGGCAAATAATGGGATAATGAGGCCCAGAGATTCCCATTCGGAAAGGTGTTAACCTGGAAGACCGGTCCCACTCTCACCTGCTCTATTGCAGTCTAACACTATGTATATTACTTTCCGCTCGGGATATGAGTGACAAAATGAATATGATGGAGTCTATTTTTTTGCGAAAGGCTTTTGGCGTCTGCTGTGTTAAAATACTACCTTGGTTCCCGGTAAAAATTATACCTACACAACGTTTTAATTAATTTGATCAAGTTAGTCCCAAAACATTGTGTTTTCAAGGCTTATTTGTTGCAGAATCTCTTAGAATT
>JAJZPO010000138.1 GCA_021811155.1 Bacillota bacterium
ACATACGGGCCAAACGTAATCCGCAGCCAACAAACCAGTGAGGAAACCAGTACAGGCGGAACCGCAGCGTTTGGGGTGCCCAGCGATCCTAATATACCCGGCTATCCTACCACGACCGGGAACGGTGTTGTTTCAAGTAAAAAGACCCAGAGCGAGCAAAATTATGAAGTCGGCAAGACACAAGAACATTCGATTAGCAGCCCGGGCAGTATTCAACGACTCTCTGTCTCCGTGCTGTTGGATGCCTCGACTGCTGACAACAAAACTATTCAAACTGTGAAAGACATTGTTATCTCAACTGTCGGGCTTAATCCACAGCGTGGTGACCAGATTGAGGTTGCTGCTATTCCTTTTAACAATAAAAGCATGCAGGAAGATCAACAGGCCATGGCAGCTAAGGCGAGGCGGGACATGTACACCAGGTATGCTCTGGCAGGTGCAGCAGGATTAATTGTTTTGGTTTTGGCAGTGATCTTTCTGGTCAAAAAGTCGCGGCAGGCCAAGGAGGCTGTGCTAAATCGTTCGCTGGGGGCACACCAGGTTGCCGCAGCTTACCGTCAGGAGGTTGAAAGCGCCGGTCTGCCTGACCAGCAAGCAATCCAGAATAATTTAAAACTGCAGGCGGAAGAAGCGCTCGCCAAAAAGCCGGAAGAAGTGGCCGGGATAATTAAAGTTTGGTTGCAGGAAGAGGGATGAGAGAATTGCGGCCATTGACCGGGTTGCAAAAAGCTGCGATTTTTATGATAAGCCTGGGCGTGGAAAACTCAGCCAAGATAATACGCCATTTGAGTGACTCCGAGGTGGAAAGGGTTACAGCCGAAATGGCTAATTCCCATAAAGTTTCCCAGGAACTGCGCGGTAAAGTTCTTGAAGAATTTTCCCACATGTTCATGGCTCAGGAAGCTTTCAGCAGCGGAGGCATTGAATATGCAAAAGGGGTACTGGAGCGTGCATTTGGCTCTCAAAAGGCTGTGGAAATCATCAGCCGCCTTGCCAACAGTTCAAGCATCCGCCCTTTTGATTTTGTTCGTACCACCGACCCCAAGCAGTTGGCGGCCTTTATTCAAGGGGAACATCCCCAGACAATTGCCCTGATCATGTCCTATCTGATGCCGGAAAGAGCTGGACTTGTTCTGTCTGCTCTAGACCAAGAGATTCAGCCCGAAGTGGCAAAAAGAATCGCCGTGATGGGCCAAATCAGCCCGGAAATTGTAAGAGAAATTGAAGGGGTGTTAAAACGCAAAGTAACGAACATCGGCATGCAAAATTCGGCAACAGTGGGCGGGATTAAGTCAGTGGTTGATGTTCTAAACCGGGTAGACCACAGTACGGTAAAGAACATCATGGATTCTTTGGATATTAAGGAACCCGAATTGGCTGAAAGCATTAAGAGCCAGATGTTTGTATTTGAAGATATTGTACAATTGGATGACCGGGCAATTCAACAGGTGTTGCGGCAGGTCGAAAATCGTGATCTGGCTGTGGCCTTAAAAGGCGGCAGTGATGTGGTTGCTGCAAAGATCAAAAAGAATATGTCCTCCAGGGCTGCGGCGTTACTCAAGGAAGATATGGAATACATGGGTCCCATCCGTCTGCGGGATGTAGAAGAAGCTCAGAGCAAAATCGTTAAGATCATCAGACAGCTGGAAGAGTCAGGTGAGATTGTAATTTCCAGAGGTGGGCAAGATGAACTTATTTACTAGGGTGTTAAAGCCGCAAGAGGTACACTACCAGGAAGTCAGGCTATGCCTGAAAGCAGGCAGCTTCCATGGCAGCCGGGTTGAAACCCGGGAGCAGGGGTCTCCTGATCCTGGAGCTGAATTGGCATCAGTCAAAGCGGAGGACGAATTAATAGCTCAGAACCGGGAGTTGATCAGGTCTGCCGAAAACGAGGCGGCCCAAATCATCGCCGAGGCGGAGCTTGCAGCCCAAAAGGTGACTGAGCAATTTGGGAAACAGCTGGAAATTGAAAAAGAACTGGCCATGCGAGAGGCTCGACAGGCAGGTTATCAGACCGGATATCAGGAGGGGATGCTGGCTGCCGGCAGAGAAGCGGAGGCTCTGGTCTCGGAGGCCAAAAACCTAATCAAGCACGCGGTCAACAAGCGGGACGAAATTATCGCAGAATCTCAAAAGGAACTACTGGAGCTTGCTGTTAAGATAGCAGAAAAGATCCTGGAAAAAGAAATTCAACAGGACCCTGGCAGTGTATTGCGGACAGTGAGAAAAGCTTTGCGTTTTACGGGTCAGCGTGAAAACCTGACTTTGAGAGTCAGCGCTGAGGATGTCAAGCACCTTTCCAAAACAAGGCTGCTCGAGCTGGGTATACCTGATGTAAACATAGTTGAAGACGGGACATTGCGGTGTGGTGATTGCTTATTGGACGGAGTTCAGGGCAGGATCGACGCCACATTGAGTTCACAACTGGCCAGCGTGGGAAAAAAGTTAGAGGTAATTGCCGGTGGCTAGGTTAACAGCGTTGGCAAATGCACTGGATGAAATCAACCCTGTTGTCTGCAACGGCTTGGTCGAAAAAATGGTGGGCTTGGTGGTAGAGGCCCAGGGACCAGAGGCGAGGATAGGAGAGCTTTGTGTCATATCCTCGCGGCCCAGAAGCGTTTTGGCTGAGGTAGTGGGCTTTAACGCAGGGAAAACCCTCTTGATGCCGCTGGATTTTGCCGAAGGCATTTATCCGGGAGCCACCGTTGCGCCAACAGGCAAAACGCTGGAGGTTGCAGTCGGGAATGGACTATTGGGTAAGGTGCTGGACGGTTTAGGCAACCCAATGGATGGCACTATGCTTGATAGCCATAAGTCAAATTATCCTTTGCATAACATTCCCCCTAACCCCTTGAGCAGGCCGATAATTACTGAACCGCTTTGCCTGGGGGTAAGGGCTATTGATGGCTTGCTGAGCGTGGGCAAGGGTCAGCGTCTGGGGATTTTCGCCGCATCAGGCGTGGGGAAAAGCACTCTTTTAGGTATGGTAGCCCGCAACACCAAGGCGGACGTTAACGTAATCGCTTTGGTAGGCGAGCGAGGCAGGGAAGTCCGGGAGTTCATTGAACGTGATCTCGGGGCTGAAGGACTGACAAGGTCAGTAATTGTTGCGGCAACTTCAGATCAGCCATCATTGGTCCGGATGAAAGCGGCACATACCGCTACTGCAGTGGCAGAGTTCTTCCGGGATCAAGGCAAAGATGTACTCCTAATGATGGATTCGGTTACCAGGTTTGCCATGGCGCAACGGGAAATCGGACTTGCAATCGGTGAACCTCCTGCTACCAGAGGATATACGCCCTCGGTTTTTGCCGCTCTGCCAAAGTTGCTGGAACGGGCCGGTACGTCTGAAAACGGATCTATTACCGGATTGTACACAGTGTTGGTGGAGGGCGATGATCATAACGAGCCAATATCAGATGCCGTAAGAGGTATTTTAGACGGTCATGTGGTTTTGGACCGCGAATTAGCTGCAAAGAATCACTATCCCGCCATCGATATTTTGGGCTCTGTCAGCAGGGTAATGAGCCAAATAGTTTCGCCGCAGCACAAAAGTTTAGCGAAACAATTGCGCGAAGTCCTGGCAATCTTTCATAGAGCCAGGGATTTGGTTGAGATAGGGGCCTATACCAGGGGTTCAGATGCCAAAATTGATTACGCATTGGAAAAAATAGAGGCCTGTGAGAGCTTCTTGCGTCAAGAAACCTTGGAGAAACACGATCTGGCAGATACAATCAACCAGCTGGTTAAGATATTTGAAGTTCAGGAGGGAATGACCGGTGTTTAAATTTTCTCTTGAATCCCTACTCCGGTTAAATGAACAATTTGAAGAGCAGGCAAAAAACAAGCTGGGCGAAGCTACAAAAAGGCTAAACCAGGAAATAAGCGCTTATGAAAGCCTTAATCAAGAACTCAATGCTCTTTATGACGGGTTGAGGAAAACAAGTTCGCTTGATTCAGCCGGGTTGCAGCATTTTCACAATTATTCGCGCCTGCTAAATATGAACCGGGTACAGCAGCTCTTGGTAGTGGAAAAATTGAGACAAGAAGCAGGTCTGGCCAAGGCGGAATTAATAGCCAGAAAACAAGAGGTTCAGAAGTTGGTACGACTTAAGGAAAAAGGCAGGCTTAAGTATGACTTGCTGGAACGGAGAACAGAGCAGAAAAACCTTGATGAAATTGCGCTTGGCCAATTCGTCAGGCAAAATATGTCTCAAAGGAGGGAATCCCTCTGATCATACTCCACCGCATCAATGGCAAGGAGATTGTTGTAAATTCTGAAATGATTGAAATGATGGAAAAAACCCCGGATACCGTACTTACCTTGAGTAACGGAAATAAAATAGTTGTTCAGGAACAAATCAAGGACATAATCGATTTGGTAGTAGAATTTAAAAGCCGCTGCTTGTTCAGACAAGATGAAGAAAGAGTGGAGTACTAATGCAAAAGCTAAAAAAGGGCCTGTTAGTGATGCTGGCTATAATAGTTGTAGCCGGTGTGTCGACCGGGATAACCTTTACCCTTATCAAATTAACCGGTAAAGAGCCCCTTAAGCTTACCTTGGGGCAGCCCACCCAGAAAGGCAATGTATTCGGTCCGATACTT
>JAJZPO010000044.1 GCA_021811155.1 Bacillota bacterium
TATGGCTACGTTTGCGGCAAGTGAGGAAGCGAGCCGAAAAGCATGCTAGGCGACGTAGTCTGCTGAACGGAGCAGAAAGAAAATTCGACCCGGGCAGACCCAAAAAGGCTTGTTTCAGGGCAGAATGGGTGAGTGGGATAATAAAGGGACGATTTGGATGTCTGGCAGATCCCGTCGGTTCGTGAGCTTCGGCTCAGGCTATTGCATGGATGCAGAATTTAGCACAAGGACTTCTGAATTCCGACCCAAAAAACAACCTGTGAGTTTTTACATCATCAGAAAGAGGAGCGACTAGGACATGGACTACATCAGGCAGATTGTTAAACCTGTAGACCCGGAAGTGGCTGAAGCCATCGCCTTGGAAGAAGGACGCCAAAAGGGAAAAATTGAACTGATCGCATCGGAGAATTTCGTCAGCAGGGCAGTAATGGCTGTCCAGGGGTCTGTTCTTACCAACAAATACGCCGAAGGCTACCCGGGCAGGCGCTATTATGGCGGGTGCGAATATGTGGATATTGTGGAAAATCTGGCCCGGGAACGGCTGAAAAAACTTTTTGACTCCGAACATGCTAACGTGCAGCCCCATTCCGGCGCCCAGGCCAATACGGCCGTATACCTGGCTGTATTGAAGCCCGGAGATACGGTCCTGGGTATGAATCTGGCCCACGGAGGCCATTTGACCCATGGCAGCCCGGTTAATCTGTCAGGGCTGTACTACAAATTCGTGCCCTACGGAGTTGATCCGCAGACTGAGACGATTGACTACGAGGAAGTGCGCCGCCTGGCCCTGGAGCACAGGCCAAAGCTCTTGGTGGCCGGGGCCAGCGCCTACCCGCGCATAATTGATTTTGCCAGGCTCAGGCAGATTGCTGATGAAGCAGGCTGCCCGTTGATGGTGGATATGGCCCACATCGCGGGTCTGGTGGCAGCAGGCATTCATCCCAGCCCGGTGCCCTATGCCGATTTCGTCACCTCAACAACCCACAAGACTCTGCGGGGTCCCAGGGGCGGGATTATTCTCTGCCAGGCCAAGGATGCCCAAAAGATAGATAAGGCTGTGTTTCCGGGCATGCAAGGCGGGCCCCTGATGCATGTCATTGCCGCCAAAGCGGTCGCCTTTAAGGAGGCTTTGGAGCCTGGTTTCCGCGACTACCAGAAAAAAGTTGCGGCCAACGCCAAGGCCTTGGCGGAAAACCTCAGCCAAAGGGGCTTCAGACTGGTGTCAGGCGGCACGGACAATCATCTCATGCTGGTTGACCTGCGCAGCAAGGGAATTACCGGCAAGGCGGCTGAGCACACCCTGGACGAAGTGGGCATCACCGTAAACAAGAACGCCATACCTTTTGACCCCGAAAGTCCTTTTGTCACCAGCGGTATCCGCATCGGCACGGCGGCTGCCACCACCCGCGGCATGGATACGGCTGCCATGGCGGATATAGCCAGGGCCATCGACTGTGTCTTGACCTATCAGGGGCAAGCTGATAAAATGCAGGAGGCGCAAGGGATTGTGCGGGCTTTGTGCTCCCGTTTTCCGCTCTACCCCGATTTGGGATAAAAGTTCAGGAGAGTGAAAGGCCAGTGTCGAAGGTACATGTATTCAATCACCCGCTGATTCAGCACAAATTAAGCCTGATCCGGGACAAGCATACGGGGAAGAAAGATTTTCGTGAACTGGTGGAAGAAGTAGCAATGCTTATGGCCTACGAGGTCACCAGGGACTTTCCACTGCAGGAAATTGAAGTTGAAACCCCTATCGGCCTGGCAAAATGCCAGGTCATTGCCGGCAAAAAGGTCGGCCTGGTCCCAATTCTCCGGGCCGGTCTGGGAATGGTGGACGGAGTGCTTAGGCTCATACCGGCGGCCAAAGTGGGCCATGTAGGGCTGTACCGGGACCCGGAGACCCTGAAGCCGGTTGAATATTACTGCAAGCTGCCTACAGATGTGGAGGAACGGGACCTCATCATTATTGACCCCATGCTGGCCACGGGGGGTTCCGCTGTGGCGGCCATCGAGTTTTTGAAAAAGCGCGGCGCCAAAAACATCAAGCTGATGTGCCTGATCGCCGCCCCGGAAGGGGTCAAGGCGGTCCAGGACGCCCATTCCGACGTGGACATCTTCGTCGGCGCAGTTGACGATCACCTCAACGACCACGGCTACATAGTCCCCGGCCTCGGAGACGCCGGAGACCGGCTGTTTGGGACGAAATGACCCCGTAAGGAATACCCCAGGTTCTGAATTCTGTATTCCGACCCATAAGGAGTACCTCAGGTCCTGAGTCCCGACCCTAAAGGAATCCCCTTAAGCTATCAAGCAGAGAGGAGCCCAAGCACATGCGCCCCAGTTGGGACGAATACTTCCTGGAAATTACCGACGTGGTAGCCAAACGGTCCACCTGTTTGCGCCGCCACGTCGGAGCTTT
Organism: Bacillota bacterium; assembly: GCA_021811155.1. Lineage (GTDB taxonomy): Bacteria > Bacillota > Desulfitobacteriia > Desulfitobacteriales > JAJXUE01 > JAJZPO01. The sequence goes on from JAJZPO010000044.1 coordinate 2,420, forward strand.
GCTAGTCAAAAACCGGCAAATTCTGAGCACCGGCTATAACGGGGCACCCAGCGGGCTCGTCCACTGCGGTGAAAGGGGCTGCCTCAGGGACCGGCTGCAGATTCCCTCCGGACAGCGGGCAGAGTTATGCCGGGCGGTGCACGCGGAACAAAACGCCATGATTCAGGCCGCGCGGCACGGGGTTTCTGTTGAAGGGGGAACTCTTTATGTTACCACTCAACCCTGTGTTCTGTGTACCAAACTGGCGATAAACGCCGGCATACGGCGCATAGTATACCGGGGTGAGTACCCCGATGAACTCTCCCTGGAGATGCTGGCGGAGGCCGGTGTGGAACTGGTCCACCTGTCCGACCCAAGTCGGTGAACCTCCCCTGACTACGCTATTCGCAAGAGGCAAGAGGATATGGAACTGATGTTTGTATTTGGGGTCGGCAATTCATCTCCTGCCTATAGAGGACAGGAGTCTTCTTGCCGGTTCTGATAAACCAGATCACCGAGGTGTTTGCATGTGGCTAAGCTGAGGATAATGACAGTGTTCGGGACCAGACCGGAGGCCATAAAAATGGCACCGGTAATCAAGGAACTGCAAAACCGGCCCGCTGAGGTCGAAGTTATCGTAGCTGTAACAGCTCAGCACCGGGAAATGCTGGACCAGGTTTTAGACCTGTTTGAGATTAGGCCCGATTTCGACCTGAACATCATGCAGGCCAATCAGACCCTGCATGACATTACATCCCGAGTTCTGTTGGGACTGAGGGATGTGATTGAGGAGAGCCGGCCTGATTTGCTTCTGGTGCATGGCGACACCACCACCACCTTTGCAGCCTCCCTGGCCGGTTATTACGCCCAGGTGCCCGTGGGCCATGTGGAAGCGGGCCTGCGCACACATAACAAGTTTTCTCCCTTTCCCGAAGAGATGAACCGCAAGCTGACAGGAGCGATTGCCGATCTGCACTTCGCCCCCACTGAGACCTCCAGGCGCAACCTTTTGGCGGAAGGGGCAGCGGCAGAAAACATCTTCGTCACCGGCAACACTGTCATCGACGCCCTGTTTCTCACGGTTAAAGAGAATTATGAGTTTGTCGAGCCGGCTTTGAAGACCCTGGATTTTGCCGGCAGCAAAGTCATCCTGGTCACCACTCACCGGCGGGAGAACCTGGGAGGCCCCATGCGCAACATCTATCTGGCGTTGAAGCAGGTGGTCGAGGAGTACCCGGACGCACAGGTGGTCTTCCCCATGCATAAAAACCCTCAAGTCAGGGAAGTAGTAAATAGGGTCCTGGGTGGCCTGGACAGAGTCCACCTGATTGAACCTTTGGACTACGAGCCGTTTGTCAACCTCATGGCCAGGTCTTACCTGATACTTACAGATTCGGGCGGGGTCCAGGAAGAAGCTCCTTCCCTGGGCAAGCCGGTGCTGGTGCTGCGGGATACCACCGAAAGGCCCGAAGCCGTAGAAGCGGGGACTGTCCAGCTCCTGGGGACCGAGCGTGAAGCGGTCTATGCCGCTACTGCAAACTTGCTGCGGAATCGCCTGGATTACACGAAAATGGCTAACGCTGTAAATCCCTATGGGGATGGACTGGCCTCAAGGCGCAGCGTTGAAGGGATTCTCTTTCACTTCGGCCGTGTGGGCCGCAGGCCGGAAAATTTTGTTCCTGTCAAATAGTTTTCAAAATTTTCCATCTTTTTTGTGAAAAATTTGTTGTTTTAAAGCAGGAATTCTGCTGAGTCCGTTGAACTTTAAATATCAGCCATTCACGACTCAGTTTTGACAGTTTAGACATGAAAATAGTTTGTTGCCAATTCCGGTGAACGGTTCGGCGGACGCGCCCAGAGGCTGGACTGCCGGGCTTTTGGCTGGCAGGTTCTAGGATGTTTGCCGGGGAAAAGACAGATTGGCCAAAGCCTGGCAATTTTCCGGGTCATGACACCCCCAGAGGACTGAGGCTAGTGTTCGATAACAAGTTTATGCGTTATATGGCCCTAGGTACCAGTATCAGTACCGGTTTTGTTGTGCCGGTAGTGTTGGGCATTTTTGCAGGGCGGTTTCTTGACAGCCGCTTCGGAACGGGCCAATGGTTTTCCTTGGCCGGGGTGTTGCTTGGTATGGCGTTGGGGGCAACATCAGCAGTGTATATTATTCGCATGATAGTGAGATCGGACAAACAGTGAATAACCTTGAACAGTTGATGAACAAAGGCCGCCGGGCTACTGCCGCCACTCTGGGTTTGGCGGCAATAACCATGTTATTGACCGGGCAGCAGGCCTTTATGCAGGCCTTGTTGATTGGCGCCGCCATAGGATACTTTAACTTTGAGGTTCTATATCGCCGGATAATAAAAATTACTCCGGATAAGTCAAAATCCCCGAAACTTATGATTACGGGCAGCGGCCTAAGGTTTAGTTCCGCTATCTTCGGAGCCCTAATCGTAGTTAAACTGAATATCTCTGTCAGCGGCTATGTGGTGGGTTTGGTAATACCGTTAATCATATTTACCATGCTCTTTGCACTGCAAGATGTTAAGAAGAGAAAGGGGTGATATAGAGAGTGGACGAACAAACAGTTTTATGGCATCTCGGACCCTTTGACGTAAATGCTAGAACACTGATTATGACATGGGTAACCATGTTGGCCGTTTTGATTTTTTGCTTTGCAGCTACTCGCAAAATTTCCCAAACTAAGCCCAAGGGAGCACAAAATGTTCTCGAATGGGTTTTTGAGTTTATCCGCGGCCTGATCAATGAAAACATGGATTGGGAAAAGGGCAAATCGCTGTATGCCTATTTGGTTACCTTGATTATCTTCGTTCTGTTTTCCAACATGCTGGGCCTGTTCCCGAACATAACCTTCCATCTTTTTGATCATGTTAAGACATGGCAACTGGACGAGATATTCAGCGAGCCAATTTTGATGAGTCCCACCGCAGATGTAAATACCACTGCAGGATTAGCCATACTTTCCATACTTTTGTCTATTGTTTATGGAATCAGATTCCAGAAGGGCCATTATTTCAAGCACTTCTTAGAGCCTTATCCACCTTTTGTGATTATACATCTAGTTGAGATGGTTACCAAACCGTTGACGTTGGCCATGCGTCTATTTGGCAACATCTTCGCTGGAGAGTTATTGATCAAAGTTATTCTCACCGCCATGCCGATAATGGCCTTATGGTTCGGTGGGTTCCTGCTGGACACCATCTGGATTGGCTTTAGCGTCTTTGTAGGTGTCATCCAATCCTTCATCTTCACCGTATTAACCATTGTTTACGTTTCCCAAACTGTGGGAAGCGCTGAACATTAAAACCCTCATTATCCCGCACAGGGAAAGCACTATTATGTAAGTTCCTAACTTAAGTGCAAATAGAAAGGAGTGAATATTAAAATGACAGGAAGTTTAGCTGCGCTTGGCGCCGGTATTGCTGCCGGTTTGGCAGCGGTTGGTGCTGCTATCGGTAACGGTAATTTATTCAGCAAAACTGTGGAAGGAATGGCCCGCAACCCCGAAGCCAGTGGTGAACTCAGATCTACCATGTTTATCGCATTCGCACTGGTCGAAGCTCTGCCCCTGCTGGCATGGGTACTTGCATTCCTGCTGATGAGTAAGTAAGCAATCGGTACAAATAAGGCGTTGGCGGGGACCCCCCGCTGCGCCTTGCTTTGTAACCACTTCGAGAGGGGGGATCCTCGTGGGTATTCTGACTATTAACGCTACTATCCTCGTGCAAATTGTGTCCTTCTTAGTATTGTTTTTCATTCTGCGTAAATTTGCGTTTCCGCCCTTGCTCGAGGCACTTGAGAAGCGCAGTCAATATATTGAGCAAAATATCAAAAGCGCTGAGCAGCAAAAAGCTGATGCAGAGCAAATCAAGGCTGAATACCAGGCCGAATTGAAACAGGCACGGCAGGAAGCCCATGAAATAATCGAACGGGCCACAAAAGCCAGTGAGGAACGCAGTAAAGAAATTATTTCTGAGGCTCGCGGCGAGGCTGAGCGTATGAAGAAATCGGCCACGGCAGAAATTGAACTGGAGAAGCAAAAAGCCCTGGCTGAACTGCGGACCCAAGTGGCTGCCCTTTCCGTGCTGGCAGCCGGTAAAATCATTGAAAAGAACCTTGATCCCGCTACCCAAGGCGCCTTGGTTGATGAGTTTATCAAAGAGGTAGGGGATTTACAATGATAAGCGGAGCTGTTGCCCGCAGATATGCCCAGGCTTTGTATGACATTGCCATGGAAGCAAATCTCCTGGATCAGTTTGAGTTGGAACTGAAGGCCCTGTCTGACACGATTAGCGGCAGTTCTGAAATGCAAAAGGTTCTGTACCATCCGCAAATCAGCGCCGCAGATAAAAAGGAATTACTGCACAAGGTTTTCGAAGGCCAGTTTTCCAGTCAAATCCAGTCCTTTGTGGACATGGTAATCGACCGCCGCAGGCAAAGCTTTATCACCGATATTTACCAGGAGTTCAAGCTGATGGCCGATGCAGCCCGCAACATCGTGGAAGCTCAGGTGAAGAGCGCGGTTGCGTTGGATGAGGCTCAAAAAGGCAAATTGCAAATTAATCTCTCTAAACTGACCGGCAAATCTATACGGCTGGTGGCCCAGGTTGACCCTTCCCTTATCGGGGGTGTGGTAGTCAAAATAGGCGACCGGGTGATCGATGGCAGTGTGGCTGGACGCCTGGCCAAATTGAGAGAAACCCTCGTGCAACAATAAGAGGACAGGGGTGAAAAAACGGCAATGAATTTAAGACCTGAAGAAATCAGTTCAGTAATCAAACAGCAGATTGAGCGCTATCAGTCCGCTGTAGAAGTTGTAGACGTCGGTACCGTGCTCCAGGTCGGTGACGGGATCGCCCGTGTCTACGGGTTGGACAAGGCTATGTCCGGCGAGCTGCTGGAATTTCCCGGCGGCATCTACGGTATGGCCATGAACCTGGAGGAAGACAACATTGGCTGCGTTATCATGGGACCTTACACCAATATCAAGGAAGGGGACCAGGTAAAGCGCACCGGCCGTATTGTGGAGGTTCCCGTAGGGGAAGCCCTAATCGGCAGGGTGGTCAACTCCTTGGGCCAGCCCATTGACGGCAAAGGACCCATTAACACTGACAAGTTCCGGCCGATCGAATCCCCGGCGCCAGGCGTCAGAATGCGGAAATCGGTGCACGAGCCCCTCCAGACCGGGCTCAAGGCCATTGACTCCATGGTCCCCATCGGCCGCGGTCAGCGGGAGCTGATCATCGGCGACCGTCAGACCGGTAAAACCGCCCTGGCCGTCGACACCATTATCAACCAAAAAGGCCAGAACATGATCTGCATCTATGTGGCGGTGGGCCAAAAGGCCTCAACGGTTGCCAGTGTGGTTAAAACATTGGAAGAAGCCGGAGCCATGGAATATTCCATCGTGGTATCCGCCAACGCCTCTGAACCGGCCCCCCTGCTCTATATAGCCCCCTATTCCGGCTGCGCCATGGGCGAGGAGTTCATGTATAACGGCAAACACGTGCTGATCATTTATGATGACCTGTCCAAGCAGGCTGTGGCCTACCGTGAACTCTCCCTGCTCCTTAAGCGTCCGCCCGGCCGCGAGGCTTATCCCGGCGACGTTTTCTATCTTCACTCCCGTCTCTTGGAGCGTGCCGCCAAGCTGTCGGAGGAGTTCGGCGCCGGTTCCATGACCGCTCTGCCGATTATTGAGACCCAGGCCGGCGACGTTTCCGCCTATATTCCGACTAACGTTATTTCCATTACTGACGGACAGATCTTCCTGGAGTCGGACCTGTTCTATGCCGGTATCCGGCCGGCCATCAACTCCGGCATTTCCGTATCCCGGGTTGGCGGCGCTGCCCAGATCAAGGCTATGAAGCAGGTTGCAGGACGTCTGCGTCTGGACATGGCCCAATATCGCGAACTTGCCGCTTTCGCCCAGTTCGGTTCCGACCTGGACAAAGCGACTCAGGCCCGCCTGGGCCGGGGTCAAAGAACCCAGGAGATTTTGAAACAAGGCCAGTTCCAGCCTCTGCCCGTTGAAGAGCAGGTAGTGGTTATCTACACAGCTGTCAACGGTTTTCTGGATGAGATTGATTTGGACAAAGTCAGAAAGTTCGAAGAAGAGTTCCTGCGCTTCCTGCGCACCTCCAAAGCGGATGTCCTTGATGGTATCCGGACTGAAAAAGCCCTGTCTGACCAACTGACCGCAAAGCTTAACGCAGCTCTGGCAGAATTCAAGAAAGACTTCGTGGCTTAAGGGTCAGGAACTAAGGATAAGGTGGTGAAAAAAAGTGGCCTCAGTTCGTGACTTACGGCGCCGTATCCGCAGTGTTAAGAGCACCATGCAGATTACCAAGGCAATGAAAATGGTGGCGGCTGCCAAACTGCGTAAAGCTCAGGAACGGGTTATTGCCGCCAGGCCCTTCGCCCGGCAGCTTCAGGATGTGCTTGCCCGCCTGGCCCAAGCTGCCAGAGACGCCAAGCATCCTCTGTTAGAGGTGCGAGAGGTAAAGAAGATTGCCTATGTGGTAGTTACCGCCGACCGGGGCTTGTGCGGAGGGTATAACACCAACATAATACGGATGGGTGCCGGAGCAGTTGCCGAATCCAGCGCTCCAGGCAGTGTGGTTGCTGTCGGCCGCAAAGGCCGGGACTATTTTAGGCGAATCGGTATTCCCATCGCCAGTGAGTTTGTGGCCATGGGGGATGACCCTTCCTTCGTCCAGGCTAAGGAAATCTCTGCCGAAGTAGTACGGTTATACACCGAACGGGAAGTTGACGAAGTTCATCTCATCTACACCGAGTTTGTAAACGCCATTGCCCAGCGGCCGGTACACGTTAAGCTGCTGCCGCTGAAGGCCCCGGAGCAGAAGGGCGCAAGCGCAAGTAAGGGTTACTACACGTTTGAACCTTCCGCCGAGGAAATTTTGCAGACCCTGGTGCCTAAGTATGTTGAAACCCTGCTCTTCCGCGCCATGTTGGAGGCGAAGGCCAGTGAATTGGGCGCCAAGATGACGGCAATGGGTTCCGCTACCGATAACGCCAAGGAAATGATTGACCGCTTGACTCTGATGATGAACCGTGCCCGCCAGGCCGCCATCACCAGGGAGATTTCCGAAATCGTCGGTGGAGCAGCAGCTCTGGAGTAGTTATTGTTGTCGGAAGTCCGATGTCCGATGTCCGATGTCCGAAGTCCGATGTTCGAAATCCGATGTCCGATGTCCGAGTGCAGGTTATTCTCTTGTGAACTTGCAATATTGATTGTCCTTTAAAAGCATTGCTTGAATCGGACTTCTGACCTCGGACCTCGGACCTCGCAGCCTCAGAGAATATCTTTAGTAAGGAGGTTAGGCCCATGAATATTGGGAAAGTGGTACAGGTCCTGGGCGCGGTCGTGGACATAAAGTTCGAGCCAGGCCAACTGCCTGAAATCTACAATGCTATCAAGATTGAATCTCCCGAGCAGAAGATCAAGTTGACCTTGGAAGTGGCCCAGCACCTGGGTAACGATACTGTGCGCACAGTGGCCATGTCATCCACGGACGGATTGCAGCGGGGTATGGATGCTCTTGATACCGGCGCCCCAATCACCATTGCCGTTGGACCGGCAACCCTTGGCCGCATGGTTAATGTGTTGGGTGAAGCCATCGATGGGGAAGCCGAAGTCGAACGTACTTACACCTATCCCATCCACCGTCCCGCTCCTGAACTGGTAAACCTGGAGCCATCCACCCTGATTCTAGAGACGGGCATTAAAGTTGTTGACTTATTGGCGCCTTATGCCAAAGGCGGTAAAATCGGCCTGTTCGGTGGAGCGGGTGTTGGCAAGACAGTTTTGATTCTGGAGCTGATTAACAATATCGCGAAGCAGCATGGCGGCTTGTCCGTATTTGCCGGAGTTGGAGAGCGTACCAGGGAAGGCAACGACCTTTGGCATGAAATGAAGGATGCAGGTGTTCTCGACAAGCTGGCCCTGGCTTTCGGTCAAATGAACGAGCCACCCGGCGCCCGTCTGCGCGTAGGCCTGACCGGTCTGACCATGGCCGAATATTTCCGTGACGAGCAGGGCCAGGACGTACTCCTGTTCATCGATAATATCTTCCGTTTCACCCAGGCCGGTTCTGAGGTGTCCGCTCTCTTGGGCCGGATGCCTTCGGCCGTTGGCTATCAGCCCACACTGGCTACTGAGATGGGCCAGCTGCAGGAGCGGATTACCTCTACCAAGAAAGGGTCTATCACCTCCGTTCAGGCTATTTACGTACCTGCTGACGACCTGACTGACCCCGCTCCGGCTACCGCTTTTGCTCACTTGGACGCCAACACCGTTTTGTCCAGGGCAGTATCAGAGAAAGGTATTTATCCGGCGGTGGACCCTCTTGACTCCACCTCCAGGATTCTTTCGCCCGAAGTTGTGGGTGAAGAGCACTATGCGGTTGCCCGGGGTGTGCAGGGAATTCTGCAGCGCTACAAGGAGCTTCAGGACATTATCGCCATTCTGGGCATGGATGAACTGTCTGAAGAGGATAAACTGGTTGTTGCCCGTGCCCGTAAGATCGAGCGCTTCCTGTCCCAGCCCTTCTCCGTTGCGGAAACCTTTACCGGCACTCCCGGCAAGTATGTGCAGTTAAAAGATACCGTTCGCAGCTTTAAGGAGATTCTTGAAGGCAAGCACGACAACCTGCCTGAAGAGGCTTTCTTATACGTTGGGACGATTGAAGAGGCAGTAGCCAGAGCCAAAGAATTGGGGGCGTAGGCTATGGCAGAGTTCAAGCTGGAAATAGTTGCCCCGGAAGGCGGCGTGCTGAACGAGAATGTTGAGTTTGCCGTTCTGCCCGCTATTGACGGCGAGGTAGGCATTTTGGCCAATCACTCGCTGCTGATCAGCGCGCTGAAGCTTGGGATAATCCGCTATACCCAGGACGGTAAAGTCCACAAGGTTGCCACCAGCGGCGGTTTTGTGGAAGTAGCCGAAAATCGTGTAGTGGTCCTGGCTGATACCGCCGAGCGCGGCGATATGATCGATCTGGAGCGGGCGACGGCTGCCAAGGAAAGAGCTGCCCGCAGACTGAACGAAAAGAGTACCGACCTGGACATGCGCCGGGCCGAACTGGCCCTGCAAAAGGCGCTCAACCGCATTAGGGCAGCGGAGAAATAAGCTTTTAAGCCCGGACCCCTGAGGCGCAGCCTCAGGGGTCCTTTCTTCTTGGTCGGAACTCGGCCCAGATGCGCCGATTTCTGTATTCCGACCGAAAATGAAAGCCTCTTGGCCGATTTCCGCCCCCAAAAACAGGCCTATAAGTTCAACTCCCGTGTTTATTCCTTCTCTGTGAAGTCAAAACTAGAAAGAGAAGAGATTGGAGGCGGGAAAACTTTGCGAAAAACAGCATTATGGCTTATAATCACACTGTCCCTGGCGCTTACTTCGGGCATGGGTTCCCGTCTGGACGCCCAGGCGGACCTGGAGCAAACGCTGCAGCAGTTCCATGCCAGGGTGGACCAAGCTGAAATTACTGTATGGCTGCCGCAGCAAGCGAACACCGGCGGACAAGATCCATCAACATCCGGCCCTGAGCCCCCGGCAGGCTGGAGTCAGACCGTGCGCACTGTTGACGCGGACGGGCACGCCTTTATTATCAAAGTTTTGCGGACCAAGAACACTGACAACCTCCTCGAACTATACACCACATTGCGCCGGGACGGGATCAGTGCGGGCGGCGGAGCAGCCCTTACCGTGAGCGCCGCACTTCCTGCCAGTCCGGACAGGCTGCAGGCAACAGGCGAAGATTTCCTGATGTCCCTGGGCGCGGGACGGGTCGTACAGGAGACTACAGACCAGCGGCTTTACAGCGGAGCGGCTGAACTTGAGGGATGGGGACCCGCGATTTTTGCCGGCAACGATAAAATTAACCTTCAGGTTATTCTAAGGCCGGATGATAAATCCGGTTATACCCATCTCTATCTGACCGCCCCGGTCCTAATCACAGACTTGTAAATATTTTCTATTAAGGATTTGCCTGGTTTAGAAGGATATTTTACGTGTATTGCAGAATAAGAATAAGATTTTTGTCGATTATTGCTTAGCCCGAGGAGGTGAATCCTGGCGCAAAATCTCTATTAAACCGATAACGGGTTTTGTGAACAGGAATGGGAGCTTGGAGAAAATAGTGGTCAAGGGCGGCAGACCCTTAACAGGGAAAGTTGCAGTAAGTGGAGCAAAGAATGCAGTACTACCGATAATTGCCGCTTCAGTCCTGGCCGGTGGGCAGGTACAGATTGACGACGTTCCCAATCTGACTGATGTTGAAATGATCTGTCAGGTAATTTCCTCCCTGGGGGCTAAGGTCTCCAGGCAGGGAAATCAGATAAGTGTTAACCCGCAAGGAATTGACGGCTATGAGGCCCCGCATGAACTGGTAAGCAAGATGCGGGCATCTGTCGTGGTGATGGGCGCCTTGCTGGCCCGGATGGGCAGGGCGAAAATCTCCCACCCCGGGGGGTGCGCTATCGGCTCCAGGCCGATTAACTGGCATCTGAAAGGCCTGGAAGCGTTGGGGGCTGAGATCAAGATTAACCATGGGTATCTGGAGGCGACCACCAGCGGCCTGGTAGGAGCAAGGATATATTTGGACTTTCCCAGTGTTGGCGCTACCGAGAATATTATGATGGCTGCCTCCATGGCCAAGGGTGTCACGGTAATTGAAAATGCGGCTCAGGAGCCGGAAGTAGTGGATCTGGCCAACTTTTTGAACGAAATGGGCGGTAAGGTCAGAGGAGCCGGCACAAACATAATCAAGATTGAAGGAGTCAGCAGTTTGGGCGGGGCGTCCCACAGCATCATTCCCGACCGCATTGAAGCCGGCAGCTTTCTGGTTGCGGCAGCCCTGACCGGCGGTGACGTACTGGTGGAAAACGTGATAGCCGACCACCTGAAACCGGTTATTGCCAAGCTTAGGGAGTCGGGAGCCGAATTGAGCGAAGAGGAATCAGGGCTGCGGGTCAGGGGCCGCTCCAACCTTTCCGCCATAGACATCAAGACCCAGGTTCATCCCGGCTTTCCAACGGACCTGCAGGCCCCGCTCATGGCCCTGACAACCATAGCGCAGGGAACAAGCGTCATCACTGAAACAGTGTTTGAAAACCGCTTCATGCACGTGGATGAGCTTAAGCGGATGGGAGCCAGCATCCGGATTGAGGGCAGGACCGCCATAGTGGAAGGAGTAGGCAAGCTTACAGGCGCCCCGGTGAAAGCCACAGACCTGAGGGCGGGGGCCGCTTTGATTATTGCAGGGCTTGTGGCTGAGGGTGAAACTGAGATCGATAATGTTTACCATATCGACCGGGGTTACGAAAACATTGTGGAAAAGCTGCAGAGCATAGGCGCTGACATAAGCCGCCGCTAACTAAAACGTGACATAAGGTCACGTTTTTTCGCATAGCTATGGGTAAAGGCTTGTACTGATAGGAGGTTGCCTGCATGCGCAGACCGATTACCGCCTTTATCCTGGCAGTTATGCTTTTTGGCATTGTACTTCCCCTGTTAATCATCGGCATCAACCGCCTGAAGCCGAAAACAGTCCAGGGAATCCGGGGGATAAGGGTCCAGATGCCCGGGGGCAAAGTCCAGGTTCTGGAACTGGAGGAATATCTGGCTGGGGTGGTCAGCGCCGAAATGCCGGCCGAATTCTCACCGGAAGCTCTAAAAGCCCAGGCGGTGGCAGCCCGGACCTACGCAGTCAGCCGTATGTCCAGGCAGGGGGCCCAGGACCAGGCTTGCGATGTCGATACGACTGAGAAGACCCAGGCCTGGATTTCTGATGCCGAAATGCGCAAGAAGTGGGGAATGCTGCGCTACCTGACCTACAAGTACAAAGTCTCGCGCGCAGTGAAAGACACCAAAGGACTGGTCCTCACCTATGAAGGAGCCTATGTCCAGGCCTTCTTCTTTTCCAGCGCGGGCAGGCTTCCCACTGAACGGGCTGAAGATGTGTGGGGGGGTACCCTGCCCTATCTGACCAATGTCAAGCCGGAAGCCGAGGAAGCAAGCAGGTTTGTGGTCCGCAGCGCTTTCACCGCGAAAGATTTGGACAGCAAGCTTGGCACAAATCTGAGCAAAAAAAGCAGGCTGACCCAGGCAGACCTGACGGTGACCGAACATACCGCGGCGGGGAGGGCGAAGACGGTAAGGATAGGCAGCAAAACAGTTCCCGCTACCCAGCTGCGCTATCTGCTTGGCCTAAAGTCCACAGATTTCAGCATACAGGTGGAGAATAACAAAGTTGTTTTTACAACCTACGGCAATGGGCACGCGGTTGGCATGTCCCAATATGGCGCTAATGCCCTGGCCAAGCAGGGCAAAACCTTCTCCGAAATCCTCGGCCGCTATTACCCCGGCAGCACTATCCTTAATATCGACAAGCCCAAGGACTAAGTATCCCAAAAAATGGCAATAAATATGTCTGAGGTGATATGCGTGAAATTACCCCAGACATTTTCTTTGCGGTGGATTCTAAGCCGTATTCGGGCGCTAAACCCCGGGGCAAAGCGATTAATCTTGTTTGGCACGGTAGTAACCGCCTGTTTCGCCCTGGTGCTGCCTTTTATCAAGGCTTCAGGGCGGCAGGCGGAGCAGGCTGCTGTAACACCAAAGGCAGTATCAACCGCCTTCCCCTTGCAGTCTGAAGCAAAAGAGCCTGCAAAGGCAGCGGTTAAGCCCCAGGCTGTGAGCACAGCGTCCGGCACGCCCCAGCCTAAAGCCCTTTCAGTCCGGGATTTCCGGCCGCCTCTCACAGGCAGGGAGCTGAGGGGCACTGGTAAGACCCTGATCTGGTGGGATGTGCTGGGGGACTACCGGCTGCATCCAGGCGTTGACATTGAGGCCTCCCCCGGCGCCAAAGTGTTAGCAGCGGCCGGCGGCGCTGTAACCGAACTTGGTACGGACCCGGTATACGGTAAAGTACTGGTGCTGGAGCATGGGGGCGGCTGGCAGACCGTCTACGGCCAGTTGGACAACATCCAGGTAAAATTGCACGCCAAGGTCCAGCCCGGCCAACTGCTGGCCCAGGTGGGACAGCCTACAGGCGGCGAAGCAGACATGGCCCCGCACTTACATTATGAAATCCTTTACAACCAGCAGATTGTAAACGGCGGGAAAACATCAGAATAAGGCATTGCAGGAGCTAATTTCCAGCATAAAAGGCATCCAACTGGATGTCTTTTTTAATTCACCTTGACATATAAATGTATCAAAATTGGGCAAGGGAGGACTCGGGATGCAAGAATACATCAGGAAACGGGTGCTGGAAGTAAGCAATTATATTCTTGAATCCAGTTCCACGGTGCGCCAGACAGCCAATGTATTTGGAGTGAGCAAGAGCACTGTCCATAAAGACGTTACAGAGCGCCTGCCGTTGATTAACGAAAAGCTGGCTATTCAAGTCAAAACCGTGCTGGACTTAAACAAAGCCGAACGCCACATCCGTGGCGGGGAAGCGACACGGAAAAAATACCAAGAAAATTAGATAAATAAACAAAAATAGAGGATTTTTAGCTGAAATATCGAACATAATCACGATATGTAACTGGCTAAAAATTTTTTTTATTGGGACCTGGACAAGCTATGTAAGATAAGTTTGAAAGGAGTTTTCGCACCGCATGTTTGGCTTCGGAATGGACCTGGGAATTGATCTCGGTACGGCTACAGTCTTGGTGTACGCCAAAGGTAAGGGCATAGTGCTCAATGAACCTTCGGTGGTGGCAATCGACAAGAACACGGACAGGATAATCGCTGTAGGTGAAGAAGCCAGAGCCATGCTTGGGCGGACTCCGGGGAATATTGTGGCCATCAGGCCACTGCGGGACGGCGTGATTGCCGATTACAACACCACTGAGAAAATGCTGAGCTATTTTATCCAAAAGGCAACAGGGCGGGGGTGGTTTTACTGGTTTTATAAGCCGCGGGTCGTCGTCTGCATTCCTTCAGGGGTGACTGAGGTAGAGGAGCGGGCTGTGAAACAGGCTGCCACCCAGTCCGGCGCCAAGAGCACCGTAGTGGTAGAGGAACCCTATGCCGCCGCCCTGGGAGCAGGTCTGGACATTGCCAGCGCCAGGGGCAACCTGGTAGTAGACATTGGAGGCGGGACCACAGACATTGCGGTCATATCCCTGGGAGGCATAGTCTGTAAAAAATCTCTGCGGGTTGGCGGGGACAAGTTTGACGAATCCATCGTGCGCTTTATCCGCAGGGAATACAGCGTGATGATTGGAGACCGGACTGCGGAACAAATTAAGATTCGTGTGGGTTCCGCTTTGGAGGACGGCAAGCCTGCCGGCCAGGATACTTTTGAGGTCAGGGGCAGGGACTTGGTTTCCGGACTGCCAAAGACGATCACGGTTTCTTCCCGTGAAGCCTATGTGGCTATGGAGGAACAGATTGAGGCCGTCGTCAGCGCAGTAAAGGAGGTCCTGGAGCGGACTCCGCCTGAACTGTCGGCCGACATCCTTAACCAGGGAATAGTGATGACCGGCGGGGGATCGCTGTTGTGGGGTCTGGATACCCGCATCTCGCGGGAAACAGGCCTGCCGGTGAATCTGGCCGAGGATGCTGTCTCCTGCGTGGCCTTGGGTACGGGTAAGATACTGGAAGGCGGCGCAAAGTAAGATAGTAGGCCAGTACATGAGTCAGGCCCCCCGGCCTGGCTTTTAGTTTCTATTCCTGGTTTCTCTGCTCTTGGTTTCTCTGCAGGAAGTTTAACAACCGTCCCAGAATGCCGCCGCCAGCCTGGGTGGGTGGCTCGGACTGGGGAGGCCGGTCTGCCGGCGGGCTGACCTGGACGGGAGACGGCGGTTCAGACGGGAGGGCCGGGCCTGCATTGACCGGGTGGGATTTGGATACCGGGTAGGACTTGGGTTTTGACGGGAAGATCTTCCTTTCTGCTGCCAGCATGGCTGCCGGCGCTGGAGCAAATTTGACTGGAGGCGAACCGGCCAGAACGCGGCTGAAGACCTTGTTCCAGATTTCAGCGGGATAGCTCCCCCCATAAACTTTTTTCAGGTAATGGTTCGCGTCTGTGATATCGTATCCCAGCCACACCACTCCCACCAGTTCAGGCGTGTAACCGGCAAACCAGGCGTCTTTGTTTCCCTGCTTAATGCGGCTGAATTCCGGCAAACCAGGCAATTCGGTTGTGCCGGTCTTACCGGCCACAGGGCGGCCCTGCAGCCTGGCCTGTTTGCCAGTCCCCCTGTCTACCGCCGACTTCAACAAATCTGTAATCATGTCCGCCGTTTCTGTTTTCATCACTGGACGCCCCACCGGCTTTTCCTCCGCCAGGACCTTAGCCTGGGAATCCAAAACCCTGGTGATAGAGTGGGTCTGGACTTTGATGCCACGGTTGGCCAGGGGGGCATAAGCTGACGCCAGCTCCAGGGGCGATAATCCCTGAGTGGTCCCGCCCAGGGCCAGCCCCAGGACTTTATCCTGGGAATTGAGCGATAACAAGCCCAGACGCTTGCCAAAATCATACCCCTGGTTCACCCCGATCATCTTTAACAGCTTGACGGCGTAGGTGTTGACCGAATTATTCAGAGCCGTGCGCATGGAAATCCTGCCCCGGGTGAAACTACCCATGTTCTCAGGAGCATAGGCGTAACTATCCTTGCCGTATACTTCAACCTTGTCATCCAACACGGTTGCAGGGCCGTACCCCAGTTCTATAGCGGGGGCATAGACCACCAGGGGCTTAAAGGTGGAGCCAGGCTGGCGTTTGAGCATGGTGGCCCGGTTATAGCCCCGGCGGACTACATGGCTTCTTCCCCCGACCAAACCTTTTACTTCCCCGCTGGACTGCTGCAGGATAACCATGGCGCTTTCGGGCAAACGAGTGCCGCTCGAGGGCGGAAAGTTAGCGGGGTCGTTGTACACCTCCTCCAGGGCCTGCTGGACCTGGGGGTCAAGAGTGGTGTAAACCCTCAGTCCTCCGTCGTATACCTGCTCCTGGCTAAAACCGTATTTATTAATTAATTCATCAATTACATGGTCAAGAAAGTAAGGATAGGGATAGGAATCCTGCCGCGCATTGCGTTTTTCCGGCAGGGGGGCGCCTTGTCCGGCCTGAAGCTCGCGCTGGGAAATGTAGCCATTGCGGCACATCACCTGCAATACTGTATTACGGCGCTCCCGGGCTTCCCGGGCATCAGCGAAGGGCGAATAACGGCTGGGATTTTTGGGCAAACCCGCTAAGAGGGCGGCCTCGGGGAGAGTGAGCTCGCTGCAAGGCTTGCCAAAATAGGTCTGGCTGGCTGCTTCCACTCCGTAGGCCCCTTCTCCGAAATAGATCAGGTTGAGATATGTCTCCAGGATTTCCCGTTTGCTGAAGGCTGTTTCCACCTGGCGGGCCAGGATGGCTTCGCGAATTTTGCGACTGAGGCTTTTCTCGGGCGATAGCAGCACGTTTTTGACCAGCTGCTGGGTGATAGTGCTGGCGCCTTCCTGGGACCGTCCCTGAAAATCATTGAGCAGGGCCCGGCCCAGGCCCCAGTAGTCGATGCCGCGGTGGTCATAAAAGCGCTCGTCCTCAGTCGATACAATGGCATCCTGCATGACCTGGGGCAGCTGTTCCAGTTTGACCGGGATGCGGTTGATTTTGCCGTGCAGTTCGGTGATGACCTGACCGCGGCAGTCATAAAGAAGCGTGGCTGAGGGCTTGGCCTGGAAGGATTGTTTATTCCAGGCTGGCAGGCTGCCGGCTGCCTCCCCTACCAGATTGGCGGCAATGCTGGTCCCGGCCAGGGCTGTAACAAGCAGCAGCAGGAAGGCTATTTTTGCTGTGAAGCCAAAAAAGGTTTTGAGCTTGCGCACGCGAATCCCTCCCAACTTTAGTTTTTCCAACCGCAGGTTGATTATTTGCTGGAGGAAGTAATTTGCTGGAGGAAGTAATTTGCTGGTTGATGTGTTAGGTGTTGATATTGCTGTCCTCAGCCTGGCAGAAGCGGTCTCAATGATAGAAGAGTTCGTGGCTCAGGGGGTACCGCGGCGGGTGGTCACAGCTAACCCCGAACTGCTTTACCGGGCCTGCCGTGACATTGAACTCAGGGAGCTGATTAACAGCGCCGACCTGGTAACTGCCGACGGGGAGGGAATAGTCTGGGCGGCCGGTTTTTTGGGGACCCCTGTGCCGCAGCGGGTAACAGGCATTGACCTCCTGCAGTCCCTTCTTCCCAAAGCGGACCTGCTCCGCTGGCGCATATTCTTTCTCGGCGCGGCGCCGGGGGTGGCGGCGGAAGCTCTGGCCCAGGTCAGCCGGGAGTATCCCGGCATTATCCCGGCAAGCCATCACGGCTTCTTCCGGCCGGGGGAGGAAGAGGAGGAGGTACTGGAGGGAATCCGCCGCTTCCGCCCCCACCTCCTGTTGGTTGGGCTGGGAGCCCCGCGGCAGGAAAGGTGGATCTTTGCACACTGCCGGGAACTGGGGGTACCGGTCTCGATCGGGGTAGGGGGGAGTTTTGACGTCCTCTCCGGCAGGGTGAAACGGGCGCCGCTATGGGTCAGGCGCCTGAGGCTGGAATGGCTGGCAAGGCTGCTCAGGCAACCTTCGCGCTGGAAGCGGCAGACTGCACTGCCAAAATTTGCAGCCAAGATATTACAGCAAAAATTTACGCAAAACCCCCGCAAAAATTAACAGCCAGGCGTACTAATGCAGTGAACCAAACCTGGCTATCCCAACAAAAACAGGCATGTAGTTTTGGGGTGATAAATTGGAAGCCAGGTGGGATTTGGAGAACAACAGGATAATTGCCGCTATGCATGACCCCCAGGCCCGTGAAGACTATCTGGCTGACCACCGTTCCTTTGTCCAGCGGGTGGCCAGCAAATTTTGCCGCAGGGTGTTAAGCTGGGATCGGGACGATGAACTCTCCGTTGCCTTTATCGCTTTCAATGAGGCCATGAATGTTTACGACCCGGAAAAAGGTGTGCCCTTTTTGGCCTTTACCCGCCGGGTAATCCAGAACAGGCTGACGGATTTTATGCGCAGGGAAAACCGCCACAAGCATGCCAGCCTCGAGCCGGTTAAAGCTGAGGAACGGGAAATCACCTCTGAAGGAGAAATCCTGGCAGCCTGGGCGAACTATAACCGGGAACGGGTGGAACAGGAGCGGGGGGAAGAAATCCTCCAGTATCAGGACAGCCTGGCCAAGTTCGGGCTCAGTTTTGACGATTTGGTCAGGGTATCACCCAAGCATCGCGACACGCGGGAAACCCTTATGCGGGCTGCCGTTGTGCTGTGTGATGACCGGGAGATGCGAGCATCCCTGCTGCGGAAAAAACAGCTGCCGCTGAAGGAACTGGCCCTGGCCAGCGGGATTCACATCAAAACCCTGGAGCGTGGGCGCAAATACATTGTAGCGGTGGCTCTAATCATCAGCGCCGGAGAAGAGTTTCTGCATTTGAGGGGCTATATCAAATTTCCTGAGAAAGGGGGGCGAGGCTGATGGCTAAGGTTCGGGGCATTGTAGCCAAGGTTGAAGGTAAGAAGTGTATCCTGCTTACTCCATCAGGCGAGTTCGTAAAGACTGCCCGCGCCCCCTACCCTGTCAAGGTGGGTCAGGAAGTCGAACTTGCCCGGGATTCAACTCCCTGGTACCGTGTCGCCGCCGTGACGGCTGCGGTGCTTCTCATCGGACTGCTCCTTCCGCTCTTTCCCCTGTTGACTGCCTCTGCTCAGCCGGTGGCCTACCTGTCTGTGGATATCAATCCCAGTTTGGAATTGGGTGTCAACAAAGATGGCAAAGTGATGCAGGTAAAGACCTTCAACCAGGCCGGCGGCGCACTGACCGGCGCAGCCGCCGTGACCAACCAGGGAATATACCAGGCTGTGCAGGCTTTGATAGGCCAGGCGCTGAAACAAGGTTTTCTCGCCCAGGGCAAACCCAATCTGATCGTTGCCGTTTACACGGATAATGCCAAATTTCAGTTTGACAAGGGGAAAATCCAGGCCGCGGTCCAGCAGGAAGTAGTGTCGGCGGGGATTGCAGCCGAGCTGGTGGTTGCCGGCGCCAGCATGGATATGCACCGTCAGGCGACAGCTGACCAGATTTCCCAGGGAAAATACCTGGTACTGAATGGGATGAAAGAACGGGGCAAAGAGATCAGCTTGGAAAACATGCGGCAGGACGGCATCAATCAGGCCCTGACATCGCAAGGTCTGAATATCGCTGACGTAGCCCCGGACGTAAAAGATTTAAGCCCGAAAGCAGGCACAAGTGACACGGACGGGGAGAAGGCTGGGGACAAGGACGGGGACAAGGACAGAGGACAGCAGCAGAACCGTCCGGAGAGCGATTCAAACTCCCAGCCCGATAACGGCGCCGGCAAAGGCAAGCAGGAAAAATCTCAAAAGCCCGGTATGAAAAATGAAAAAAGCGAAGGGGACGGCGATAAGGGCGAAAGCAAGCAGGAATCAAGCCAACCCATACTGGCCCCTCAGATCCCGCCCGCCCAGATTACGTCCAAGCCCACCCTCACCGGACAACATGGTGATAGCGGTGACACCGACCAGGAGTCCAGGCACCAAGGCGACTAAGGAAAAAAAGGGAGGCCGCTGCCAAACGGCCTCCTTTTTTGGTGAACATCGACTTCACAGGTCCCGCTGTTTGCTTCCCTTTGCTTCCCTTCGTGGGGGTAGAGTCCCCCACGGAAGCCCCGATGTTTAGCGGAAGCTAAACGAGTTCACTTTCCTGGAGAATTTCCTGGTAGAGTTTTTGCGTGCGCTCCAGCATCCGGTCGAGCGAAAAATCCTTAAACCGGCGCTGTCCGTTGGCGCCAAGACGCGCCGCCAGCGCTTTGTCATCCAACAGGCGGCTGATGGAAGCTGCCATGAGAATAGGATCACCGGGAGGAACAAGGAGTCCGTTTTCCTCATGTCTGACCAACTCCGGCACTCCTCCTACGCTTGAGGCCACCACTGGTTTGCCGAAAAACATGGCTTCGAGCAGCACCAGCCCCATACCCTCGGAGATTGAAGGCAGGCAGAGAACATCAAGAATTTTGAGCACCCGCTGGATTTCTGGGTAGTAACCGGTAAACAGCACCTTGTCGGCTATGTTCAGTTCAGCAGCCTTCTGCCTTAACTCCTGTTCCAGAGGACCTGAACCCACCACCAGGAATTTTGCGCCGGGATGGGTGAGGCTCACCAGTTGAGCCGCTTCGAGAAAGAAATTATGGCCTTTGACAGGGTGCAGTCTGCCAATCGTTCCGACCAGAGGAGTTCCAGGCTCAATCCCAAGTTCAAGATAGATGTTTTCCAGCAGTTCCAGGCCGCTGAAACGAGCGGGATCAATGCCGTTATAGATGGTGACGGTGCGCTTGGCCCCCCGGCCTTTGGCTTCGGGCTGGAGAAAGTTGGAGATGGTTATTACCCGGGAGGCCAGAGGCATGGTGAGACGGTCGAGAAGCGTGGCAGCCCAGGCCGCTTTTTTGCTCAGGTAATCCTGGGCCAGGGAACTGTGCATTGTTGTGACGATGGGGACGTTCAGCCAGCGGGCGGCCAGACGCGCGGTCAGGTTTGCCCGGCTGCCGTGGGTATGGACGATATCTATCTTGAGGGTCTTGATCAGTTTAACCAGCTGCGGTATTACGGACAGGTCCAAGGGATGCTTCATCCCCAAAACGGTCACCGCAATCCCCCGTTCTTCCGCTGCACTTTGGAGTGGTCCCTGGCAAAGTGAGACCAAAAAGGGCGAAAATTTATCCTTGTCCAGGCCGCTGCACAGGGCCAGGACATGCTCTTCAGCGCCGCCGATTTCATTGCCTCCGATTACCTGCAGGACGCGAAATTTTTCCATGATTCACCTCAGTTGGGCATACTATTGATAATATTATCACAAAAACCTACTATGCACCAAATGCGCGAAGCAGGTAACTGCTAAGGAGTCAAGGAGCCAGGAGTCAGGAGTCAGGAGTCAGGATTCAGAATAGGATAACGCTCAAGATCTCCAAAATCTTGTTGACCCCGGTGTAGTCGGAATAGTAGCCAGAGTACGAGGTATTCTTGGACTCAGTGTCGAATAAGCAACACTATGAGGTTCGAACTTCGAACCTCGAACATCGAACCTCGATTAAAAGGAGGATACTAAGTGAGCCTGGATATTCAGCAAATTCAAGAAATACTGCCGCACCGCTATCCCTTTCTGCTGGTGGACCGCATCCTGGAGCTGGAAGAGGGAAAAAGGGCGGTGGGCATCAAAAATGTATCGGGTAATGAGGCCTTTTTTCAGGGTCACTTCCCCGGATATCCCGTCATGCCCGGGGTGCTGATAGTGGAGGCCATGGCGCAGGTGGGGGCCGTGATAGTCCTTTCCCTGGCAGAAAACCGGGGGAGGATTGCCCTGTTTGCCGGGATTGACAAGCTGCGCTTCCGCCGTCAGGTGGTACCCGGAGACCAGTTAAGGCTGGAAGTCGAGATAGCCAAGCTGCGGGGCCCCCTGGGTGTGGGTTCCGGCCGGGCTTATGTTGACGGCGAACTAGCTGTGGAGGGGGAATTTAAGTTTGCCCTCGGACCAAAAACCCAAGCTGACTAAGGCGCCGGTTTTCTGGCTCCTGGTTCTGCTCTTGCTGGCAGCCCCCTATCAGACCGGTCTCTTTTTTCAGCGGGAGTGGCTCTACACTCAGGTTTTTGTAGCCCTGCTGCTGGTATTGGCAGTGTTCACCCGTCGCAAAAACCTGAGGTTTTTCTCGCACTGGCTGGACTTTGCTGCCGTGGGACTGCTGGCTGCTTACCTGGCGGGGGCCGCCAGAGCTGTGGACGCAAGGTCTGCAGTGGCGGAATTGCTGAAACTGTTCAGCTTTCTGGCCGTCTACTGGCTCACCGCCTATGGGGGATGGAGCCGGCGTGACTTGAAAGTACTGCTCACCTTTCTTTTCTGGGGCGGTTGCGGGATAGCCCTGTTGGGAGTGCTTACTGCCCTGGGGATCTATCAGATTTCCGGCGGGTATGTTGAGGGCAGGATCTACTCGACTTTTCAGTATCCCAATACCCTGGCTGCCTTCCTGGGATTCATGCTTTTCCTCGGGGTGTTCCTGTGGCGGGAGGGCAAATCACGCTGGCGGTTGGTTTACCTCCCGGGCCTTTATGTCATCGTGGTTTGCCTGATTGGCACGGGGTCGCGCGGAGGGCTGGGCGTTCTGATCCTGGTTTTGCCCTTGCTGTTCCTGATCTTGCCCCCCGGGGCACGCAAAGATTTCTTTTACAGGCTCTTGCTTGCCTTCGGCCTGGGAATTCCGGCAGCGGCAGGTTTTCTCAGATACCTGGGAAACAGCAACAGCGCCGCCTGGATTGTGCTGGCCGGCGGCCTTGTGCTGGCCGGACTGGCAGGCGGCCTGCCGGAATGGCTGCAGCGGCTTCAGCTCAGGCAGCTGCTCTGGCCGGGAGTGATCTGCGTCCTGCTGGCAGCGGGCCTGCTGTTCGTTTTCCGGACGGGCGGCCTCAACCCGCTGGCACGCCTGGAAACGGCGAGCTTGCAGCTGCACACGTTTCAGGAAAGGCTGACTTATTACAAAGATGCCATAGGCATGGTCAGCCAGAGTCCGGTCTTCGGCTTTGGCGGAGGGGGGTGGGCCTTATACCCTCGTTACCAGAGCTACCCCTATTGGGTGAGCGATCCCCACAGCCAGCTTGTTAAGGTAGCGGTGGAAAGCGGCCTGCTGGGCCTGGCCTTCTACCTTGCCTGGTGGCTTTTGCTGGGAAGAGCCGCCTGGCGCCGGTCCAGACAGGGTGATGAGGTCTCAGCTGTCGTTTTTGCCGGCCTGCTCTTGATTGCGGTACACAGCCTGATTGATTTCGACCTGAGTTTTGGCGCCATGGGTTTTTTGGTCTGGTGCAGCGCCGGGGTTATTATGGCCGGGGAGCTTAAGGCGCGGGTTGGCTGGAATCGGGCCGGATATGTGACGGCGGCCGTCCTGGTCCTGGCTGGGGCCGTAGGCCTTGCAGCTGTCAGCATTTCCTTTCTCCAGGCGGTGGAATAGATCG
>JAJZPO010000045.1 GCA_021811155.1 Bacillota bacterium
AATTCTGTTCCCGCTTACTAAAAGCCAAAGCCTCATCTATAAGGCGTTTAATGTTAAAGAACCTGTGTAGGTATAACTATCTAAGGGATTTTAGGTTATAACAATCTTACTAATACTACAGCGTAACTTATCTGGTTAAACAACCAGCTAATTTCTTACAATGGGACTTGTAAGCCAATAATTACGACGAAGATGATAACCCAAATTTTTTAAGGCCTTCTTTATGATATTCTCATCACCTGACAGGGCTGAAACAACAAGCTGGAAGATGACGCAAATAAGATGAGATTAGAAGGACATAGTGGTGCACATACGAAAGTTTATAAACAGTATGTACTTGATGCTTTAAGAAAATCAACAAAGGGTTTGTCTGAAGATGTAGCGACTTATAAGGATGCTTTGACAAAAACATTAGGCGAATTAAAAAATCAATTACTTGAAAACCCTAGGATGCCATTCAAAGGAGGTTTGTAACAATTGAAATGGTATCAACCTATTGAATGTGATAATACAGTTAAGAACCCCTTCGTTTGTGACTATGATAATCTTGATGAATTCGGCTTCAATGAAAATTCATTTATTGAAGGGAAGACTATTAATAATTGGACAGAGAAGATATTTATTCAGTCGAAAAAAAAGAAGAACAATGGTACACCGGATGATGTATTACAAAACCATTTAATGATACCAATTTATTCTCGACAACTTGTAAATTCACTTGCTAACAGGGGAATTGGCGGCATACAGTATTTGCCAATCGGGGTCTTCGATTGTTTTGGTCAAAGCTTAGAAGGATTTTCAATTGCTAATTTCACTAATTATATTGAAGCCTTTGACTTTCAAAATTCCGATTATGATTTATTTCGTGAAGACTTTCCAAACCCTGCTGTGAGGGGTCAAATTGCAAGAGTTAGAAAATTTGTGTTAAAAAAACGGATAATCCAAGAATTCGACGTGATTAGATTGAAGGAGTACGATCAAAGGTTTTTCGTTTCTGAAAAATTCGTGGAGATTTTTAACAAAAACAATTATACAGGCTATTCTTTTAGAGAAATTGAGTTGGTATAAAAGATTACTTTTGTAAGCACATGGGTTCAGCTAAATGAGGGCTAGACCACGGGTTCAACTAAGTGACGACTGGACCTGTCTTTTTCTCGTAGGGTGTTGGTGAACTTAAAAATGCCCCATCACCGTAAGCGCTTAATGAACGGGTGCATGGTCAACCAGCTGTAGACATGGGAAAATATCTCCATGAGACAAGGAAATGGGGGTATTCCTATCCAAAATACAACCATGACCTACGGTAGTGACAACCGCCTGGCGGCCTACAACGGTCAGAACGTAGTTTACGATGCAGACGGAAATATGACAACTGGATCTCAGGCCGGAGCTATGGGGAGTTATACCTATGACTCTCGCAATAGATTAACTACTGCAGGAACAACTAGTTATATATATGACGCAGAGAATCAGCGGATTGGGGTTAATGAAAACGGAAACCTGACAAGCTATGTAATTAATCCTATGGGTCTCAGCCAGACCCTGGTTAAAACAGATGCTCAGGGCAACAAAACGTATTATATATACGGCCTTGGTCTAATCGGTCAGGAGCAGGATGGAGTATACCTCAATTACCACTATGACCGGAGAGGCAGCATCACGGCTATATCCGATATGACCGGTGCTGTTACCGACAGGTTCCAGTATGGTCCATATGGCGAACTCGTATATCACGGAGGGACAACCTTAACACCGTTCCGGTTTAACGGTAGAGATGGTGTAATGACCGACTCCAACGGGTTGTGCTACATGCGGGCCAGGTATTATAATCCTGATACTAATTTGTTTAAAAGGCGCTGCATAAATATTCAGTGGCTTAAATTTATAAAAACTAGGGAAAACCGATAAATCAGTAAGTATTTCTCTGGTATTAAGGCCAGAAGTCAATATGCAGCAGTATTTGTTTGAAAATACACAATTCGACGTTTTGACGGGAAAGTTGTCGAAGTGATAAAATAAGCCTTGGCTTGTGTGCGGCTTAAGGCCGTTGATAGCACTTTACCGGCAAAAGGCGGAAGGCAAGGCAATGTATACGTTAAGCAATATTTTGTTCTTGGTAATGGTAGGCCTGCTTTTGTTTGGGGGCCTACTATCTCTTCTTACCAGCCGGAGTTCCCGGTTAAGCATCGTTTTGGGCTTTTCGGCAGCGGCCGCCGCTTCCCTTACCGGGGTTGCCCTGGGCTTGAATGTACTTATAAGAGGGCAGCAGGTCAATCTGGTTTTACCCTGGGGCCTGGCGTTTAGTACTCTCAGCTTTGCGGTGGGACCGTTATCCGGGTTTTTTATCATCGTCATTGCAGTGGTCTCTCTGGCCGTCTCGATTTTCTCCTTCGGCTATGCGGCAGAATATGCCGGCAAACATAATGTGGGTCTGATGGGACTGCTTTACAACCTGTTTATTTTGGCCATGATTTGCCTGACAGCAAGCGGAAATTCCCTGCTGTTTTTGTTTTTCTGGGAACTGATGGCCCTGGCTTCCTACCTGCTGGTGGTATTTGAGCACGGGGACTCGCGCGTAAGACAGGCAGGGTTCATCTACATCGTCATGACCCACCTGGGTACATTGTTTATCTTCCTTGCCTTTTTGCTGCTCTACAAAGAGTCGGGCAGCTTTAGTTTTGCGAGCTATGAGGCGGTGGGTCCCAGCCTGCCTCTTCATCTCAAAACCGTTATTTTCCTGCTGGTTACCGTGGGATTCGGCGCCAAGGCGGGAATTATTCCGCTCCACATCTGGCTCCCCAAGGCTCACCCTGCCGCGCCCGGCAATATCTCCGCCCTGATGTCCGGGGTGATGCTGAAGACTGCCATTTACGGGTTTGTCAAAATCGTAATTGACGTGCTGGGCGGAGGACCGGCCTGGTGGGGGGTCCTCATCCTGGTGCTCGGTGTTGTTTCCGCCCTCCTCGGGGTCATGTATGCCTTGATGGAACATGACATCAAACGGCTCCTGGCATATCACAGTGTGGAAAACATCGGCATCATTCTGCTGGGCCTGGGGGCTTCCCTGATTTTTCTGGCCTACGACAACAGGGCGCTGGCCATGGTTGGCCTGGCGGCGGCGTTATTTCATGTGTTCAATCATGCCGTGTTTAAAGCGCTGCTTTTCCTGGGCGCCGGTTCTGTGCACGTAGCGACCGGGACGAGGGATATGGAAAAAATGGGCGGTTTGTTGAAAAGGATGCCATGGACAGGACTCTTTTTCCTCATCGGCTCAGTTTCGATTTCAGCCCTGCCTCCCTTCAACGGGTTTGTGAGCGAATATCTGACCTTCCAGTCCCTGCTGCAGCTTGCTTCCGCCCGCCTCGGGCCGGGATTAAGCGTCCTGGGCCCTGTGGCCGCCGCCGGTCTGGCACTTACGGGGGCTTTGGCCGCGGCTTGTTTTGTCAAGGCTTTCGGGATTCAGTTCCTGGCCTTGCCCAGAAGCTCCAATGCGGAGCGGGCCGGGGAAGTGGCTTTCAGTATGCGCCTCGGTATGGCCCTGCTGGCTTTGATTTGTTTCGCAGCCGGGGTACTCCCTGCCAGCGTGACAGGTCTGCTTGACCCTGTTACCAAGTCCCTCTTGGGTGTCTCAACCGCTTCTTTGGGAGGGTACCGCTGGCTGCAGGCTGCTCCGTCCCTGGGCGGCGCCCCAAAAGTAGCCCCTCTGGCTCTTATGTTGATTATGACTGTGGTCATTTTAGCCTTGTATCTGATCAGCCGTTTCTTCGGCAAAGGCATGCCGGTGCGGCGGGCTGAAACCTGGAACTGCGGCATGGAGCTGGCCCCGAACATGGAATACACCGCCACGGCTTTTGCCAAACCCATCCGGATTATTTTCAAACGCATCTTTTTGCCGCAGCGGGAAATAGAAACCGAATATGTGCTAAAACCCTATTTCACAGCGGAAATCAGGTATAGCGGGAGCATTAAGCCGGTGTTCGAGGATGTCATTTACCGGCCCGCAACCAGATGGTTTGTCAAGCTTGCCGCTAAGATAAGACTCCTGCAGTCAGGCAGCATCCACTTGTATTTGGCCTATATCTTTATCACTTTGGTAGCGCTGCTCATTTTTGCCAGATAGGAGGTTACAGCCATGGTCAAGGCATTGGCATTAAATGTGTTGCAGGTTATCCTCTTAGCCGGGCTGGCGCCCCTTGTCACCGGCATCATCAAAAAAACCAAGGCGCTGCTGCAAACGCGCCGGGGTCCTGGGATTTTTCAGCCCTATCTGGACCTGTATAAACTGCTGCGCAAGGAGAGCGTGGTTTCAGAACACACGTCCTGGATCTTCGGGGTCACCCCTTACATCTACCTGGCGGCACTCCTGGCGGCGTCCCTGATGCTGCCTGTGCTCTCCACCGCCGGGCTGTTCAACTTCAGTGGGGATCTCATCCTGATTATCTATCTCTTTGCCCTGGGCAGGTTTTTCCTGGCCCTTGCCGGCCTGGACGCGGGGAGCGCCTTCGGCGGCATGGCCAGTAGCCGGGAGATGGCAATTTCGGCAGTGGCGGAACCGGCGGCTATGCTGCCCCTCTTTACCATGGCTGTGAGTCAGGGCAGCACAAACCTGACCGCCATTGTAGCAGGGCTGGACCGGGGCCAGGCATTCTTGTCACCGACCGTCTGGCTGGCCTTTATCGCCTTTTTTATCGTGGGGATTGCGGAAACGGGCCGCATTCCGGTGGATAATCCCGACACCCATCTGGAACTGACCATGATCCATGAGGGAATGCTCCTGGAGTATTCAGGCAGGCCGCTGGCACTGCTGACGCTCGGGGCATCCCTGAAACAGCTCCTGATTTTCACCCTCCTGGCCAATGTCTTTTTTCCCTGGGGGATCTCCACGGGGTATGGGCTGGGGTCCCTTGGCATAGCCCTGGCAGTATATCTGGGTAAGGTGGTGGCCCTGGCTTTGGCCATGGCAGTAATCGAAACATCTTTCGCCAAGATGAGGCTGTTCAAGGTGCCTGATTTACTCATGGGTTCATTTTTACTAAGCCTGCTTGGCATAGCCGCCAAGTTTGCATTCAGGGGGTAGCTGGAGAATGGGTGCGACAAATTCACTTAGCGCATTAACCGGGTTTCTGATCACCTTGACTTTGGCCTCAACTTTTATCATTGTGGGGGCCAGAAGATTAAGCGCCGCTATCAGGGGCGCTGTGCTGCAGGGAGTTTTGCTGGCTGCGGTCACGGCTGTGCGCGGCTGGTCCACAGGGATAGGAGAAATGTACCTGGCCGCCGGTCTGACCCTGGTAATCAAGGCGGGACTCATCCCGTATATACTGCACAAGGTGGAAGCAAGGGTTGGCGCCTGCCCGGGAGTCAAATCTTATGTCAACATGAAGATGTCCTTTGTGGCCTGTGCCGGCCTCATTATAGTGGCTTCTTCCACCACAGCCCGCCTGGTCGGGCCGGGGATCGGGGTGCTGGAGCGGGCACTGCCCACGGCCGTTGCCATGATGCTGATTGGCTTGTTCCTGATGATCACCCGTAAGCTTGCCATTAATCAAGTGCTGGGACTCCTGGTGATGGAAAACGGCATCTTCCTGGCTGCGGTGGGAACCACCAATGGCATGCCTCCCGTGGTGGAAGTCGGCGTGTTTCTTGATGTCCTGGCCGGTGTGTTGATCATGGGTATTCTTGCTTTCCGGATCAACCGCGCCTTTGACACCATCAATACTGAAGATTTAAGAAATTTGCGAGGATGATTTAGAGATGCCCTTACTCCTGCTTGCCCTGCCCTTGCTCACAGCGCTGCTGAGCGTCCTGGCTAAAAACCACAAAGCTCTTACCCGCATCAATCTGGCCGGCGGCGCCGGGACTGCCGTCCTTGCCCTTGCGGTCTCCTATCGCGTGTTCAGCGGGGGACCCTTGACGGGGTTGGGGGAGTTTATCTATGTGGATGCCCTGGGGGCATTTATTGTAGCTTTGATTGGGGTAGTGGAACTGGCGGCAGGGTTATATTCCTTGGGCTATACTGAGCATGAACTAAGAGCCGGTGAGGTTTCCGCCTCCCGCTTAAGATGGTATTACTTTTGGTTTTATATCTTTGTGTTTACGATGCTGGCTGTGGTGATGGCTAATAATCTCGGTGTGATGTGGGTGGCGATTGAAGGGACGACATTATCCTCCGCTCTCCTGGTGGGCTATTATGACAAGCACAGTTCGCTGGAGGCTGCCTGGAAATACATTATTATCTGCACGGTGGGGATTATTTTTGCCCTGTTCGGAATTGTTCTCCTCTACCTGGCGGCGGTGGCGGTATCCGGGGGCGGCAGCGCTGCTTTGGACTGGAACAGTCTGATTCACGTGGCAGGCAGTTTGAACCCGAAACTTTTGAAGCTGGCCTTTATTTTCATCCTGGTGGGTTACGGCACCAAGGCCGGTCTTGCCCCCATGCATACCTGGCTGCCCGATGCCCACAGCCAGGCGCCCTCCCCTGTCAGCGCCATGCTCTCAGGTGTGCTCTTAAACTGTGCCTTGTACGGGATACTGCGGGTCCACCTGGTGGTCTCCAAGGCGGTAGGGAGCGGGTTTTCGGCGGGACTGCTGCTTATTTTCGGCCTGCTTTCCATCGCTGTTTCCGTGCCTTTTATTGTAGTACAGCACGACATAAAACGCCTGTTGGCTTATTCCAGCATTGAACACATGGGGATTGTGGCTGCCGCAGTGGGGCTGGGCGGCAGGCTCGGGCTCTACGGGGCCTTCCTGCACATGCTCAATCACTCCCTGACCAAGTCCTCCCTGTTTTTTGGCGCGGGAAACGTCACCCAACAGTACCACAGCAAGAAGATCGGCAAAATCAAGGGCGTGCTGAAAACCATGCCCATGACGGGACCGGCGCTGCTCCTAGGCGCATTTGCCATCGCCGGCGCGCCTCCATTTGGCATCTTTCTCAGTGAATTTACTATCCTGAGCGCGGGGTTCGCCCAGGGCAAGTATTTCGCCTCAGGCTTGCTCTTGCTCCTCATAAGCCTGGTTTTTGCCGGCATGGTCTTTGGGATGAGCAAGATGACCCTCGGTTCTCCTCCAGGCAGGGTCAAAGCCGGAGAACCGTCCAGGCTGTCAGCCGTTATGGCCGTGCTGCCACTGGGCTTGGTTCTGCTCCTGGGAATCTACGTTCCAGGCTTTATTAACAACGTCCTGGCCCAAGTGGTGGCGGTAATGGGAGGGGGTAACTAAAATGGCTGTGCAGGAACTCCCTTTGGCGGGGCCTAAAGCCTTTTTGGCTCAGGTGAAGAAACTGCTGGGACAAGACAAGATCCTGAGCAGGACTCCTTACCCCGCTGAGATCCACCTGGAGACAGGCAAAGATGACATACCCCATCTGGCTGTCACAATGTGCCGGGATTGGGGCTTCTGCCTGATTCAGCTTCTGGCCAACGACGAACGGGAGACCAGGGGCGGCTTTATGCTCTACTATACTTTTGCCCATGACCAGGGGAAGTTCTGCGTCACCGTGGGCTGCCCGGTCGCTGCAGACCAACCGGTATTTCCTTCAATTACCCCGGATGTGCCGGCCGCCCACTGGTATGAGCGGGAAATCAGGGACCTTTTCGGTCTGGAGCCCCAGGGCCACCCCGATACCCGGCGCCTGGCCTTGCACAAGGATTGGCCGAAAAGGGTATTCCCGCTGCGGCGCGACTTCTCCTTGGAGAGCGAAGTGCCGCGCACAGGGGGCCAGTTTTCCTTCAAACAGGTTCAGGGCGAAGGGGTTATGCAGATTCCGGTGGGGCCTATCCACGCAGGCATTATTGAACCAGGGCATTTCCGGTTTAGCGCGGTGGGCGAGAATATAATTAACCTGGAGGCAAGGCTTTTTTATACTCACAGGGGGATGGAAAAGCTGGGCGAGGGGCGGACCCCGCAACAGGGGCTTTTGCTGGCGGAACGGATTTGCGGGGCATGTTCGTTTTCCCACGCGACAGCCTATTGCCAGGCAGTGGAAAAGCTTGCAGGCGTGCAAATTCCTGCCAGGGCCGCTTTCATCCGCACTGTCGCCATGGAACTGGAACGCATCTATAACCATGTGGGTGACGTGGGTAATATCTGTGCCGGAATCGGCTTTGCCTTTGGCACCATGCACGGGGCGAGACTGAAGGAGGACCTCCTGTGCCTGAATGAAGCGGTGTTTGGCACCAGGTTCCTGAGGGGAATCAACACCCCTGGCGGGGTAAGGCGGGACCTGGTCTCAACTAGCCAGGCGCTAATCAGCAAGACCCTGACCGCAGTTGCCGCGGATTTCCGGGAGTTGTGCGATATCCTGTTAAGTACAGAGTCCTACCTGGACCGGGTCCAGGGCAC
The DNA here is from genome assembly GCA_021811155.1 of Bacillota bacterium. Classification (GTDB taxonomy): domain Bacteria; phylum Bacillota; class Desulfitobacteriia; order Desulfitobacteriales; family JAJXUE01; genus JAJZPO01. Next base: position 8,344 of record JAJZPO010000045.1, read on the forward strand.
CGGAGTGCTGAAGCAGCAGGTGGCCGCAGACCTGCATGCTGTGGGGCCTGCCGCCCGGGCGGCGGGAATTGACCGGGACACCAGGCGGGACCATCCCCATGCCGCCTACGACCGGGTTTCTTTCAAAGTGCCTGTTTATCCCCGGGGTGATGTGCTGGCCCGGGTGAGGGTCCGGATTGACGAAGTCTTTGAATCGATGGAAATCATCAGTCAGGCCCTGGCCTTGATGCCAGAAGGGGAAATAAAAGCTGCAGTTGGGCCCTTGAAGCCCTTAAGCTATGCCATAGGAATTACCGAATCTCCGAGGGGGGAAAATGTACACTTCGTCATGGGGGGACCGGACGGGAGGGTATTCCGGCACATGGTCAGGTCGGCCTCCTATTGCAATTGGCCGGTCCTTCCTACTACAGTGCCCGGCAACATTGTACCGGACTTCCCTTTGATTAATAAGAGTTTCGAGTTGTGTTATTCTTGCCTGGATAGGTAACCAGGAAGTGATTCTCAATGGTCGGAATTCAGGAGTCAGAATTCAGAATGAGGACTAGGACAAAGGGGACGGTTCTTGGCGTCCTAGCGAATCTTGCTGAATTTTGACGCTTGCCCGTGAGTCATTTAGTGTCAAGGGTAGTGTCAAGGGGACTGTCCCCCTGACACCCCTGACACTGAGCCAGTTCAGGGACGGTCCCCAGAGTGACTAAGGGCTGAAAATTAACGGGGGTAATAAGATGCTCAGGTTGTTTAGGAAAAGCTGGCAGACCGGCATTGTTACCACGGCTTACCCTGATAGAGCTGATGTTCCGCCGCAGGGTTTCCGGGGGCTGCCAGAGTGGCGGCGGGAAAGCTGCACATTCTGCGGGGAGTGCTCCAGGCAGTGTCCTACGGACGCTATACATCTGGAGCAAGCCGGAGCAAGCTGGTCTGTTGACCCTAAAAAATGCATTTTTTGCGGCTATTGTGAAGAGGCGTGTGAGAAGGGCGCCCTGGCTTTGGGCAGCAGGTATGAACTGGCGGAGAGGGCCGGTGAAGATGAAACCGGCAGGATTTTCGGGGGCTCTGTGCATATCCGCCACCTGGACGCGGGGTCATGCAACGGTTGTGACTGGGAGATGGTCAACTTAACCGGACCGGTGTATGACATCCAGCGCCTTGGCTTTGACTTTGTGGCTTCACCGCGCCATGCCGATGTCCTGATGGTAACCGGACCGGTAACCCGCAACCTCGAGATTGCCGCCAGAAAGACTTTTGAGGCAACTCCTGCCCCCAAATTGGTGGTGGCAGTGGGAACGTGCGCCTGCAGCGGAGGGATCTGCGGTAAAAGCTATGCCAGCGCGGGAGGAGTGGACAATATCCTGCCGGTGGATGTTTACATCCCGGGCTGCCCGCCGCGGCCCCAGGCACTGATAGACGGCCTGCTGAAAGCAGTTAAGAGAAGGTAGACAAAAAAACGCCCAAGCGCTAGCAGCTCGGGTGTTTTTTATTGCTTTAGAGGGCGAAAATCAATGTTCCGATAAAGAAGATGACCAAGGCGGTGATTCTTGTAACTGCACCGGAAGTGCCTGAACCGATGAGGAAAAGGCCCAGTCCGGCGACCAGTGCTCCCACCAACATGCCGAGTACGTTATTCGGGAAAGATTGAACTCCGACTTCGCCATCCATGCAGGTGACATCTTCGGCCATTTTTTTACCTCCTTTTTTGTCTGGAACAACTTCTCCCGGGTGAGTTGTCCTATATTAGAATATGCTGCAGGCGAAGGGTTTGTCCCCGATGGGCAGGACAGGTCCAAAGTTTCAGCACCAGGTTTCCCGGTGCGGAGATTGGTGAATTCTCAGCGGGACTAAAATCTGACCTTCAGCAAATCCAGTACGCCTTGCATCGGGTTGAGAAGGGTGCTGGTATCCGAGCCGGCAAACAAGAGCCCTACAGCCCGGTTCTGTTCATCCAACACCAGGGAACCGCTGTCTCCGGGGGAAGATATCCGGGTGGTAAGAATCTGCCTTTCAAACCTGAGGACCCGGTTTCCGCCGTAACTGACATTGGCAATGACGTTTACAGCCCTGACCTGACCGTAAGTCAATCCGGTGGTTCGCCCCGATTTCTTCACGTTCATGCCCAGGGAGGGGGCTGTTACTCCCTGAACTTTGCCGATGCCGAGTATATCCGGTACGACCAAGTCGTTTTGCAGCGGTTGGGCTGCGGCGCAGTCCACCAAGTTTAGACTGGGTCTCTCGGCGAGTGGAATAAACCTGGCCAGCCTGGCGATGATATTGCGGTTTTGACGGCCGCCGTCTATGGCCCCTGGCTGGAGCACAGGGTCATGAATCCTGGCCCTAAGATCCCTGCCGTTTGTGGCATTGGCCAGAACATGGTTGTTGGAGAGTATCATTGGAATTCCGGTGGAGTTGTCGTAAACTACCGCCCCGAAGGTTCCGGCAGTAACCCGGTAATGGCCGATGCTTACACCGGGAGGGGCGGGTTTGACGCGGGTTGTCCGGGACTGCCTAATCTCCAGTCCTTCAACAGTGGCGTTTTCTGGGTCTGCGGCATCCGCTCTTCTGCCTGTATGGGCAACCAGTTCACCGACTTCGATCACGTCGGTCACCATACCGCAGACCGTTTTGGGCACAAGCTGGTGTTCGGCCAGCCGGTCTGGCGGGACTTTCCGCTTGACTAGCACCACTACAGCCTCGGTGTTGGTCTGGATTCCCCCTGTTTCCTTGAGTCCATGGCCGATTCCCGTAACCAGGGGGAGGGATAACAGATGCTGCTTGCTTTTGTTATCCAGTCTGTCAATCATATACAGGCCTCCACTTGTCCATTTGTACATTATATGGAGGCCCTGGACAACCGGTGCAAGCCCTGAGCGCTTAAGGCCATAAATGAAAGGCCCATCCCTGTGCTGGATGGGCCCAAGTTCAGATGTCCTAGTTTTGATTTTGGTATTACCGGTTTAGGGGGTTATTTTTTTTTCGCCCTCCCGGCGCCAAAAGGTTTGTCGCTGAGGGAATCGCCAAAAAGCTTAAGCAGAGGATGAGATCCATCTTTAATTTGTTTAACCAGCTTGTTAGGCGGGGATTGCCCAGGGGCCACTTCACGCCTGCCATTGGTTTGGGTCTGCCTGCTCTGATTGACAACCTTGACAGCAAATTTGATCAGTTGATTCAGGATATAATTAATTGGCTCGGTTGGTTCAGGTTTAGCCGGTCGTCCCCGGTGCATTGTAAAAACCTCCTCAATTGGCTTGGTTATCTTAATATATGTGTACTTGCCTGAAATTGTCTAACATGCCCAAAAAAAACGTGAATCAACAGGCTGGAGCGGCATAATATTTTAAAGGAATGCTATCTTTTCTGTTGAATATGTTAACCTAACGGGTTTGCAGGGGTGGTGAAGAATGTCCGCTGGTTTGCTGGTCGTTTTTCCCTTGATTATCTTTGTCTTTGTCCTAGCCGGAGTGGTGGTGGCAAAAGGGGTGCGTGCAGCCCAACGTGAACAAAGCGACGGGGGTGAAAACGTGATTAAGACGGTATATGTGTATGTGGTCTTATTTGCTACCCTGATGATGACAATCGGAGGCACGGTGGGAGCCTTTATGGCTATTGCAGACTTGGTGGCCCCGGCGTCATACTACCAAGGTTTTGACGAATACCTGCGCTCGTCAAAGGAGCCGGCAGGTGGTCAGACTACGATAAACATCGAAGAAGCAAAGAAGCAAAGAAGCAATACGAGCAACTTGCTGCTGAGCAAAAGGCTTGGACCAGGGAGCGGGCGGTCAACAGTCTCATCAAAAGTTTTGGCTGGATTGTGATTCCTCTTCCTGTATTTATCTACTTCCAGCGCAGGGTGAAAGGCCACCCAGTTACCTGAGCGGATCTTCTGCAAAAACAAAAACAGAAAAAGGCGCGGCAATGATAATCTGGTTTTTTGCGGGTGCAAATGTCCATACTAGCTAGCTTGTTTAAATAGCTAGTATTTTTTGTACTCATGGAGGGGGGATTGTCTTGGCAAGGCAAATCAGCAGTTCCCAGTTTGCTTTTTTGGAGAGGGAGTTAGACTACTGCCACAAGCAAGGTTTGATTACGACCGACCAAAGAGCGTCAATTTTAAGCGAGTATTCGGTTAAACCGGCGCTAAGTTTCATCAAGGTACTGGTTACTATTGGGGCTATTCTTGTCGGACTTGGTGTCCTCAGCTTCATCGCCAGCAACTGGGATGGGCTGGGCAAGATAACAAAACTCGCGCTTATCATTCTGGGCTTTGTCGGTGTCAACGCAGCGGGTTATGCTGTCTCATTCAATTTTCCAAAGACCGGGAAAAGCTTGATTTACCTCGGTGGTCTGGTCTACGGGGCAGGCATTTTTCTGATCGGCCAGATATTTAATTTTGGCGGAGATTTTACCACTGCTTTTCTTCTCTGGTCCTTAGGTATTGTCCCCATGGCATTGCAGCAAAGAGATAAGTTCTATCTGCTCTTTGCCAACATCCTTTTCCTGGTGTATGTTTCAGGCAGCCTAGGACAGGAATTTCCCTTGGTTGCTTTAGCAGGTGTACCGGCCACTTACTTGGGGGCCAAATACTTTGCTAAGTCACGGCTGCTCTTGTTTTTTGCCAACCTGACGGCCTTGGACTTGATCTTGTACTTGACTCAACGGTGGGATATTGTGGATTTATACGGGACGCTGGTATTCTTCGGCATCGGGGTTTTAATGTATTTCATCAAGCATTCGTTTAATCATGATGTCTTTAAGCTTCAAGGCAACTTCCTGTTTGGTATAACCGGTGTGGCCTTAACTTTCCCGGGTATATGGCAGAAACTGTTTGACGTCCATTCGTACCAGGTGGCAGCGAGTGTTGTATTTGCTATCGGGTTTGTCATTTTGTTGTTTGCCTTAATCAGGCGGGGAAGCTTTATCAGTTTGGGATTTGTTTGTGTTACTATCTTTAGATTCTACACAGATACCTTTACCATATTGCCTAAGTCCCTCTTTTTTATCGTTGGCGGTCTGATACTGCTTGGTTTCGGGTACTACTTTGAGCGCATGAGAAAGTCACAAGGGGGTATCCGCGTATGAAAAAGAGAAATGCCTTTATCCTTGCGGTATCAATTCCCTTGCTGATTCTACTGGCAATGACCGTGAAGCCCCTGGCGACAGTCATCTTCGGCCAGGAAATATTACTTGAGACCCGGGCCGTTTATCCCGGCGACTCATTCAGGGGGGACTGCCTATCACTTGAATATAAGATTTCCACCGTGCCCAAAGACATGCTGCCGCATTCCGTTAAGAACTATGGGGATGAGCCTGTAAGAAACCTCACTTTGTATGTAAGTCTAAAGCCTGAGGGAAAGTTCTATGTGATTGATTCCATAAGCGACAAAAAACCCGATAGCGGTCTTTACCTCAAGGGTGTTGTCAGATATTATGACTATGAAAACATGCCGGATACGGTATTCATCGACTACACGCTTGACAAGTATTTTGTGAAACAGGGAAGCGGAATCGAACTTCAAGAACAGTCACGCCTGGGGGATTTAATAGCACGGGCGAAGGTGCTTGACGGCTATGCAATTTTAACCGGTGTTCAAGCCGGCAGCAATTAACAGAAAAACCTGCAAGGCTGCAACAGGCCCTGCGGGTTTTTGTTGCTCAGAAACAGCCTAAAACCAGCGCAGACCCTTGGGATAATGGTTTTTCAGCGCCTGTCCGTCGTGCTTTCCCCAGCCCAGGGGAAACCCGTCGACGCTGAGAATTGTCCACCCTTTGGCTCCGGGCAGACCCAAAAAGGCTTGTTTCAGGGCAGAATGTAAAGCGTTCTTTCATCCTAACCTCCATAGTAGATTAAGTTTTTAATTCTGTTTAAGTAAGTATACACTATGAAACTACGTCAACCAAACCGAATTAGTAGCATCAAATTCGGGAGGTTGAAGTTGGTATGGCCGTAAGTTTGTCTGAAAGACTGGATACAGATAAAACAGCCCTGTTCAAGCGGCTGCTGCTGGGGAGAGGGACATGGCCGGTCCGGGTAAAGCTGCATATTCCCAACAGCAGCGTGGAGAGTGGCCGGGAAATCAGGGGTGAGGTCAAGCTTACAGGAGGGAGTACACCTCAGATGGTGGAGCAGGTTTTCCTTGCGCTGGTACTGGAGTACGAGGTGAAAGAAAAAGGTGCGGAGAAGCTGGCCAGAAGCGTGGTCGCCCGGGCCAAAGTCATGGATGCCATGCTGGTGGCGGCAAACTCCCCTGAGGTAGTCCTTCCGGTTAAACTCAAAATTCCATCTACCAGTCCCTGCAGCAGTGAGAAAACCAGATACCGCCTTGAAGCCGGGGTGGAACAGGGGGGTTCCCTGGTTTCAGCAGACGCCGCGGCCCTGACAGTAGAACCAAATGCCTATACGAAGTTGCTGTTTGAGGCTCTGAGTATGCTGGGATTTCTGGAAAAACCAGAGGGCGGGGGGTACATAAACCGTTACCAAAGGTTTAGCTTTGAGCCAACCGGAGAATTGACTCAAAGCGTGAGGGAACTGGCCCTATTCGTGCAAAGCGGCGAGCAGGAATTGGATATTATTGTTGATGTCAGCAAAGAAGACGACGCAAGGCGCCAGGCCAGGTTTAAGCTGCCCTATGCCAGGATGCAAAGCCCTCACCAGGTGGGGATGACCTTCCAGCAGGTTATCAAGCAAATCTGAACAGGTTTGCCCGGGAGACACTCCCGGGTTTTTTATTGGGGCTGCATTTACCCTTTTAAAGGCAATGCAAACAGGTTACAATAAAGGGCAGTGGTAATGAGGTGATACAGGATGCGAATCACCAGCAAAGGCCCGGCGGATACCCTGGCCTTGGGTGAGATATTGGGAAGACTGGCCAGACCGGGCGATGTTTACTGCCTGCTGGGTGAACTGGGAGTGGGCAAGACCGCTCTGGCCCAGGGAATAGGACGGGGACTGGGGATAGAGGAACCGGTGAGCAGTCCGACTTTTACCCTGATTCATGAATACCAGGGGCGCATGCCCTTTTACCATATGGATCTGTACCGAATGGCGGCCCCGGAAGAAGGAGAAGAGCTGGGGCTGCAAGAATACTTTTGGGGGCAGGGGCTCAGTGTGGTGGAGTGGCCGCAGGTGGCAGCGGAACTGCTGCCGGAGGATATTCTGCAGGTGCAGATGGCCTTTGAGGGAGAAGCGAGAGTAATCGAGCTGGTTCCCCATGGCCCCCGTTCGCAGCAAATAGTTGAGGAAGTGACCAGACTTGTGGATTCTGAGCATTGACACGGCGACAAAAGTTACGGGCCTGGCGGTCCACTTTAAGGGCAATTTGGTGGCGGAATCCTTTTTGCACACAGGCAAAACCCACTCCGAGCGGCTGATGCCCATGGTGCTGCAGCTCCTGAAGCAAGCGGGAATAGGGTTCGGGGACTTGGGGGCTGTGACAGTCGCTGCGGGGCCTGGCTCTTTCACCGGTCTGCGCATCGGGATGGCCACGGCGAAAGGAATTGCCCAAGTCAGGCAGATTCCGCTTATCGGCATCAATACCCTGGATGCCCTGGCCCAAAACGGCCTGGGGTTTGAAGGCCTGGTGGCGCCGGTGTTAGACGCTCGCAAGGATGAGATATATACAGCCCTGTATCGCAAAATGGAGGGCGAACTCTCCTTACTCGGTGAGTATGAGGCGGTGAAGCCTGCGGCTCTGGCGGAAAAGCTGGGAGCAATGGGGGAAAAGGTATTGTTCGTGGGTGACGCCGTCCCCGTATACAGGGAGATGTTTGAGGCGAGACTGGGTGAACGGGCGGTTTTCCTGCCCGACGGCCTAAGTTTGCCCCGGGGAGCCCACGTAGGCGCCCTGGCAGCAAAGCGCCTGGCCCGGGGCGAGCGCGATGACTTATATGCTCTGAAGCCTTGCTACATCAGGCCGTCTGAGGCCGAAGTGACCTGGGCCAAGAAGTTTGGCCAGGGGGGATAACAGTGGAAGCAGCGGTAGAGGAATATTCGGTAGTGGCGATGCAGCTTAACCACCTGGACGAGGTTCTGAAAATAGAGGAACAGTCCTTTCCCACTCCCTGGTCCCGTTACGCTTTTACCTGTGAACTGTTAGACAATGACTTTGCCCGTTATTTCTGCTTGCTGCACGGGGACAAGGTTGTGGGGTATATGGGGCTGTGGGTGATTTTGGACGAAGGCCATATTACCAACGTGGCCATCCACCCCGATTACCGCAACAACGGGCTGGGGGAGTTTTTGATGCGCCATGTAATGCTCCGCTGTCAGAGCAGCGGGGTGCAGCGGATGACCCTGGAAGTGAGGGTTTCCAACCTGGCTGCCCAGAGTCTGTACAAACGGCTGGGTTTTTCCGGGGTGGGCGTACGCAGAGGATATTACACCGATACCCGGGAAGATGCCATGATTATGTGGAAAGATATGCTGTAACCGGGGGGACAGAATTGAAGCGCAATTTAATCTTGGCCATAGAAACCAGCTGTGACGAGACAGCCGCCGCTGTGATAGAAAATGGACAGCGGATCCGGTCCAATATAGTCTCATCTCAAATAACCGTACACCAAAAATTTGGGGGAGTGGTGCCTGAGATTGCTTCCAGGCACCACCTGGAAAATCTGCCCTGGGTGGTGGACCAAGCCTTGGAACAGGCGGAGGTATCCTTTGCCGAGCTTGACGCAGTGGCTGTCACCTACGGACCGGGGCTGGTGGGAGCCCTGCTGGTGGGAGTAGCCGGGGCCAAAGCTATGGCCGCAGCCCAGGGCATACCATTGATCGGGGTAAACCACATCGAGGGTCATATCTATGCCAATTTCCTCGCTCATCCCGCCTTGGGCTTTCCTTTGTTGTGCCTGTTGGTATCCGGGGGGCATACCCACCTGGTGGCGCTGGAAGGGCACGGCAAGTACCGGGTACTCGGCCGCACCAGGGATGACGCAGCGGGGGAAGCCTTCGACAAGGTGGCCCGGGCCATGGGTTTGGGTTATCCGGGCGGGCCCAAAATCCAGGCAGCCGCCGCAAACGGAGAAGGAGCGGGGATTGAGCTGCCTAGGGCCTGGCTGGAACCAGGCAGCCTGGACTTCAGTTTTTCCGGGCTGAAATCGGCGGCGCTTAATTATCTTAACCGGGCGGCGCAAAAGGGCGAGGAGGTTAACAAAAGCGATTTGGCGGCCGGTTTTCAACAGGCGGTGGTGGATGTCCTGGTAGGTAAAACCTTGGCGGCGGCAAAACAGAGCGGGGCGGGTACGGTACTGCTGGCCGGCGGTGTGGCAGCCAACCAGGCTTTGCGCCGGGAACTGGGTGAGGCATGCCGACAGGAGGGGCTTGACTTATATTACCCGCCTGTGGAACTGTGCACCGACAATGCAGCCATGATCGGCTGCGCCGCGTATTACAAATTCCTCGCCGGGGAGTTTGCGGGGCCTGATTTAAACGCTGTGCCGGGAATGTCCCTGGCCTAGCCGGGATTACTCATCCGGAAGCATTCTGAATTCTGAGTACTTCAAGCACACCAGTGTGTGCTTTTTTTGTGCCTGCCAATGTAACCAATTACAATAGAATCGGATATTATGGATTGTGGGCCCTGGTTTTGTACAATTGGTTCCCGGGAAAGCCAATTTCAAGCAAGGTTAATGCAGTCTGGGATAATGTTTTGTAACCTTTCACAACCCGTCAAAATACTATATAACAGGAATTTGTCCTACCGGGCAGGACATATCCCACAAGAATCAACCATTAAGCAAAGGAGGGAACACAATGTCCGCAAAAACTATCAGAGGACTGCTCAGGCGCCTGTATAAGAATGGCAACACGATTACTGTGGTCAGGGAAGACGGGAACAGCCCTGCCGGCGGTGCATCGGGCTTGGTAACCGGTACCGTCCTCGCGGTACACGAGACTTTTGTGGTTATCCGGTCATCCACGGACAGTTCGAACCACTCCATCCCCTACGAAGAAATTACCGACGTCAGGTATTAAAGTCTTTGCTTCAAGCCTACCGGTGCGGTAGGCTTTACTTATTTATTGCGGCAATTGCGGGAAGCCCGGGCTGTGGATAACTAGGGGGTTTCCCACAGAAAACCTGTTCTGTGGATAGAGTAAATCAGGACCGTGCCTGTGGATAATGTGCATAACTCTGTTAATAACCTGATTTCTCAGGCTTTTTTTTGTGTTGATAATGTGAATTCGGATTTTTTAGTTGTAATCCACAGCTGCTGTGGATAATGTGGATAAGTCGGTAAATTACCTGAATCATCGCCTGCCAGGTGTGGAAAAACTGTTATTGTTGAACAATTCACTATGTTCGTATACAAATAGGACAGGAGTTCTGCCGGATGAAAAAAGTGCTTAGCGTCAAGGATTCCAACCGCTGTATCGGGTGCTGCAGCTGCATGCTGGCTTGCGCCAGGGTGGTGTACGCCAGTTATTCGCCGCGGCACAGCGCCATTCAGGTCGCTACCCAGGGAGGACTGCAGGGGAAGTTTGCGGTTTATGCCTGCCGGGGCTGCCGGGAGCCCCTGTGTGTTGAACAGTGTCCCACCGGAGCGCTCACCGAACGAGAGGGAGGCGGGGCGGTCCTGAATGAGGATGAATGCCGGGGGTGCGGCAGATGTGTTGCGGCTTGCCCTGTACAGGCTCTTAACATGGCGGGCGGTTATCCTCTTGTCTGCCGTCACTGTGGAACCTGCGCCTCATTTTGCCCGCACGGTGTGTTGGAGCTGGGCGGGCATGAGGTAGAGGAGGTCTTATGTTAGGTGGCAGTCCCAGGATACTGGAAATTAACCTCACTACGGAAGAAGCTGAAGTCCATGAACGTGATGATTTGAAGGGCAGCCTGGGAGGAACCGGCCTGGCAACGGCCCTATTTGCGGCAGGGGTTCAGTATGAACAGGATGCCCTTTCTTCCGTCCAGCCAATAGTTATAGCTATCGGACCCCTTACCGGCATTTTCCCGGTAATAACCAAGGCGGTCTCCATGTTCCGTTCTCCGCTTACCGGGGGCCTGGGTGAGAGCCATGCCGGGATGAGGCTGGGAATGGCTCTCCGGTTTGCCGGTTATGATGCCGTCTTGATCAAGGGACGGGCCAGGAGGCCCGTATACCTGGTGATAAATTCCCGTGGAATAAAAGTCAAGCCTGCCGGCCCCTTGTGGGGCATGAGCGTGGAGGAAACCGGGAGGATACTGCGGGAAATTGAGGGGTGTGAAGGACACCGCAGCTGCCTGAGAATCGGCCCCGCCGGGGAAAGGCTGGTAAGGTTCGCCGGGGTGAATGTGGACACTTACAGGCATTTTGGCCGCCTGGGGCTGGGAGCGGTATTTGGCAGCAAGCAGCTTAAGGGGATAGTTGTTCAGGGGGACCTGACGGACTTTCCCATTGAGTTCCCACGTGAGTACAGGAAGGTGTACGGGGAAGCGTACCGAAAGGTAACAGGCACCGAAGTGATGGAAAAATACCACGGACTGGGGACGGCAGGGAACGTGCTTGCTCTAAATGAGTTAAGGGCGCTGCCCACCAGAAACCTGCAGTCCAGCCGGTTTGAGGGGGCAGCGGAAATAAGCGGGGAGGCTTTTGCCAAGCACAGCCTGCTGCGCAAGCTGGCCTGCGCGGGCTGCCCGGTGGGCTGCATCCATTTAGCCCTGCACCGGAGAGGTTTTGGCGCCGGCCATGAGTACGAGTTCAGCCAACTTGCCTATGACCACGAACTGATCTACGCCTTGGGTTCCCTGCTTGGCCTGGCCTCCCGTCAGGATATTTTGTCCCTGATTCAGGCAGTGGAGCAGGCCGGACTTGACGCAATCTCTACCGGAGTGGCTCTGGCATGGGCGACAGAAGCTCTGGCCAGTGGGCTGATTGCTGAGGCTGAGTTGGGCTGCAGGCTGGAGTTTGGAGATTTAGGCGGTTATCTTGCCGCTGTGGAAGGCATTGTGCGGCAGGAGAGTGAACCGTACCAGGTCTTAGCCCAGGGCACTGCGGCGGCAGCGGCCCGATACGGCGGGGAGGGTTTTGCCATGGTCCTGGCAGGCAACGAAGCAGCAGGTTATCATACGGGTTATGCCAATATTGTGGGCCAGGCGGTGGGAGCCCGGCATTCCCACCTCGATAATGCAGGCTATTCCCTGGACCAGGAGCAAGGGCTCAGCTTGGACCAATTGGCTTCAAAGTTATTACAGGAGGAGGTGGAACGGAGTGTATTGACTTCCCTCTGCATCTGCCTGTTTGCCCGTAAAGTGTATGATTTTGACCTGGTGCAAAGGGCTTTGGGAGCTGTAGGGTTAAATTGGGGGCAAAGGGAGCTGTATGACCTCGGCAGGGATATATTCCTGGCCAAGCGTGATATACAGGGGAGACTTGGGTTCAAACCGGAAAGAGTGCAGTTTCCCCGTCGCTTTTTCGAAACACCTTCCCTTAACGGCATGCTGGAACCCTGGCAGGCTGAGAGACTGCTTGGAGAATACCTGACAAAGGTGGAGCAGTTCCGGGAGGGTACCCTGCCGGGAGACTGGTTCAGCGCTCCGTGAAAGGTCCTGGCTGTTTGACTCCTGGCTTCTACTCTGAAAATAACCTTATGAATCCATTTTCATTCTCTGCTGGTGCTGAAGCCAGCATGGGGATCTGCCCTGAAACAAGCCTTTTTGGGTCTGCCCGGGTCGAATTTTCTTTCTGCTCCGTTCAGCAGACTACGTCGCCTAGCATGCTAACGGCTCCTCCGTAATGCTTCTCTGCGCAGAAAGAAAATTCACCCTTGAGCTTACCGGCCTGTTTCATTCATCAGTGGTGCCGTCAAGCGGCATGCATGTCTAAGTTCTTACAGCCGGTGCTATAATGTTTGTGGAGATATTTTCCAGTACGCAGGGAGGAGTGCCTGTGTGCGGATGCAGAAAAGCAGAGCAGGAAATTCCCTGCCTGGCAGGAAAAGGAAGTATACGGAAAGAATGAGAAGGGAGCAGCAATTTTCGAATGGAGTGGGGAAAGAAGTTGAAGAGGACGCTGATTTTTGTCCTGTTTACGGCGCTGGGTGTGTTGTTGGTAGGGCTGATCCTGAATTCCAGCAAGCTGGCGGTTACCCTCGGTGAACGGGACAGGTTGAGTGAAGCCGGCCTGACCCTGATCAAAAATAACCTTGAGGATACAGCAACCTTTCTGGGAAAGCTCTCAACCGGGCCAGGCGGGCCGGGTGACAACCAGTTGAGCGACATGACCTGGATCAACAACGAAGCTCTCCTGGTCAAACATTCGAACCTGTACAGTATCTATGATGAAGCCCCTGGATTCAGGAAAATTGGCTTTAGTTTCAGTGAGCCTCTAAGTGAATTGCAGCTGGTACTCTATAATCTGAACGAACGCATGGCCAAATACCATTACCAATTAAGCCCGGAGGACAGAAACCGGAGCGGGGAGCTGGCGAGAGCTGTCCATGACCTGGCAGAAGAGGTGACTAACCTGGCGGGCGTCGCTTACCAAACGGACGGAGTCGCGCTGCAGAAATTGAATGTATACAAGCAAAAGGCCAATGTGGTGTATAACCTCGCCAGGGCGTTGATTGAACAGCTCAAAAAGGAATAGCGCTAAGCAGGCTTCCGGAAAAGAGTTATTCCTTTCCGGATTTTTGCGTTTTTCGTGTACCGTCGCTCTTTTCCCATAATTGTCGTCAAACTGGCAGTTTTCCTGCCATTGAACCGGTCAGAATGTTATACTTTGACTATGAAGGTTTTGGAGGTTTTTAATGACCGGCTTATTTATAGCATTATTATTTGGTTTTCTCATCGGATTTTCAGGATTATTACCGCAAAAACTGGTCAAATTAACAGGAAGATTAAGTTTTATCGGGGTCGTGGTCTTGATAGGATCCATGGGGGCCAGGATCGGCTGCAGTTATTACCATCCCTTTCCTGGCTAAAAGGGTCGGCCCTATGGCCGCTGTAGCCCCCAGCGGCGCTACAGCTATGGATACCACTCTGCCCCTGGTGGCTGCTTCAGCCGGTCCCCACACTGCACTGGTTGGGTTTGTCAGCGGCCTCTGCCTCTCAGGCCTGGTGCCTTTTTTGGTGCCGCTCTTGGTGAAGCTGTAAGCCCAGGAGTCAAAGCTCAAGGGTCGGAATTCAGAAGTCAGGACCTAGGGTATTCCGACCCAACTTCTACGCTTAAAATCCTCTAGAATTGTAACGATGTTCAGAATTTTTAATCAAGGCAGGATTTTCAGTTAGTTTTGTCTAATAGTTGTATGTACTTTTTGCTTTTTTGCCGGAGGATAAAGTGAAAAATGAACTGCGCAAGCAAACGTTGGCCCGCCGTTTAAAATTGACCGTCGCGGAGCGCAGCGAGAAGAGCAAAACTATTATTCAAAAAGTTAAATCCTTGCCTGCCTACGGGGACGCCAGGACTGTAATGCTTTACCTGGATTTTCGCGGTGAGGTGGAAACCACAGAATTGGTTCAGGATGCCCTGGCTGAGGGCAAACGGGTGGTTGTCCCGGTCTGTAATCCGGACCGGACCATTACACCTAAGGAAATACATAACCTGGAGCAGGATTTACAAATTGGTACCTGGGGGATCCGGGAGCCTAAGCCAGGTCTGTGCCCGCCGGTCGACCCCTTGGAAATAGATTTGGTGTTGGTTCCAGGAGTGGCGTTTGACTTAAAAGGCAATCGGTTGGGTTACGGAGCCGGTTATTATGACCGGTTCGTTCTTCGGTTGCGGCCGGAAACGCCCCTGGCAGCCCTCGCTTTTGAGGAGCAGGTCCTGCCCGAGATCCAACCCGATCCCCATGACCGCCCCATGCATATGGTGGTCACAGAAAACAGAGTAATCGCAGTTGAATAAGAGGGAGGTTTGTAGATGAGCTGCCAATGTGCCCCGGAAAATCGCACGCCAGATCCAAAGCAGGTTAAACTGGGGGAAGTTTTCGCCAAGTACAAGGGCGTAAAAGGCGCTTTGATTCCCGTCTTGCAGGAAGCCCAGGACATTTATGGTTACCTGCCTGCAGACGTTCTGCGCCAGATCAGCCTTGAACTGAAAATTCCGCTCAGTAAGGTTTATGGCGTGGTGACGTTCTACGCTCAATTCCACCTGGAGCCCAGGGGAAGAAACATCATCAAGGTTTGCCTGGGTACGGCCTGCCATGTCAGAGGCGGAGCCAAGATTTTTGAAACCATTCAAAAGGAATTGGGAGTCGCAGACGGAGAGACCACCGAGGACCTGCGTTTTACGCTTGAATCCATTGCCTGTATCGGAGCCTGTGGTCTGGCCCCGGTGATAATGGTCAATGATGATACCCACGGCCGGTTGACCCCTGACAAAGTCAAGGCGATTCTGGCCCAGTACGAGTAGGAGGTGGTAGAGTGAAAAGCTTAATGGATCCATGTTGCGAGCGTTGTACCCATACTCCTGCCACTCCCTGTGACAAGTTCATCGCCTGCTGCACCGAGGGACCTTTGTGCCACGAGGACGACAACTGCCGGCAAGCGCGGCAGTCTCACTTGAATTCGGTAGCAATCAAGGAAGGGTCGGGACTTAAGCAGGTTCTGATCTGCGCCGGTTCGGGCTGTATCTCCTCCGGCTCCCGCAAAGTCGACGCAGCTCTGGAGGAGGAACTGGCTAAGCAGGGCCTGGCGGATCAGGTGAAAATTACGGTGACAGGCTGTCACGGTTTCTGTGAGCAAGGTCCGATCTTTATTGTGGAACCGGAAGGTACTTTCTATTGCCATGTGCAGCCACAGGATGTGCCCGAACTGGTGGAAAAAGCGGTTGCCAAGGGTGAAGTGGTGGAACGCCTGCTGTACCAGGAACCCGGCAGCGGCGAAAGGGTACGGCATTATAAAGATATCAGCTTTTACAGGCAGCAGCAGCGGAACGTACTGCGTAACTGCGGCCATATCGACCCGGAAAACATCGAAGAATATATTGCCCGCGATGGCTATAAAGGTTTCGCCAAAGCCCTGCAGGGCATGCGGCCGGCAGAAGTGATCGAAGAGGTCAAGAAGTCAGGCTTAAGAGGCCGCGGCGGCGCCGGTTTCTCCACCGGTATGAAATGGGAATTTGCCTCCAAATCTCCCGGTGACAAAAAGTACGTGGTCTGTAACGCCGATGAAGGGGACCCGGGCGCCTTCATGGATCGCTCCGTGCTGGAAGGAGATCCCCACGCCGTAATCGAAGGTATGATGGTGGCCGGATATGCAATTGGGGCAGATGAGGGCGTCGTTTATGTGCGGGCCGAGTATCCTTTGGCAATTAAACGCCTGAAGGTGGCCATTGCCCAGGCCGAACAGTACGGCATTCTTGGGGACAATATCTTTGGTTCCGGTTTCAACTTCCACCTGAAAATCAAAGCCGGCGCCGGCGCTTTTGTCTGCGGCGAGGAAACTGCCTTAATGGCTTCCGTTGAAGGCAAGCGGGGAATGCCGCGGGTCAGACCGCCCTTCCCAGCGGTACGCGGCCTGTGGGATAAACCTACAAATATCAATAACGTAGAGACCTATGCCAACGTGCCACAGATCATGCGCAACGGCGCCGACTGGTACGCGGCAATTGGGACCGAGAAGAGCAAAGGCACCAAGGTATTCGCTCTTACCGGCAAAGTTAATAATACCGGTTTGGCTGAAGTTCCGATGGGATTAACCCTGCGCGACATAATTTTTAAAATCGGCGGCGGGATTCAGAAGGGCAAAGAGTTTAAGGCAGTGCAAATCGGCGGCCCTTCGGGCGGCTGTCTGCCCAAGGAAATGCTGGACCTGCCGGTAGACTACGACTCTCTTATCTCGGTTGGGGCCATGGTAGGGTCCGGCGGCCTGGTGACCATGGATGAGACCACCTGCATGGTGGACATTGCCCGCTACTTCCTCAACTTTACCCAAAAAGAGTCCTGCGGCAAGTGCACCCCCTGCCGGGAAGGCACCAAG